>JAOACM010000158.1 GCA_026417845.1 Planctomycetota bacterium
GGGGATCAGAATCGCGGCGGGCCGGCAGCGGGACGCCGGCATCTTCCGGAACCGGGATGTCCGGCAGCACTGGGGGCGGAGACCAGGGCGGCGCCGCCGGGACATCGTCGGGGGGCGGAGCGGGATCTCCGGCCGCATCGGCGCCCGGGGCGATCCCCGCCGCGGCCGGATTGCATGCGCCTGCGGGAGGGGCTACGCGCGACGCTGCCGGGACAGGATACATATCCGCCGCCGGATCGGGGAGCGGTGGGACGGGAACTGCCGGCCGGGGGAGCGGCTGGCCATCCGGATTGGCGGCCGCCGCAACGCAGATACTGGCCGAAGATACCGGCGGCGTAGCGAATATCCCGGCGGCGATCGCCAGGCTGAAGGAACACCTCGCCGCCCAACCCGAGGGCGGGATGGCGGTCGCCATCGCGGCGAAGATAAGGGAACTCAAAGCCGAACAGGATGCCAGAACCAGAACCCTGTGGCGCGAGGCCGCCGAACGCATCCTCACGCTGGCCGCCGAAGGACGGGTCGCCGATGCGCGGACCGTGCTGGAGGAGCTGAAAAAGAACCCCGGTGAGGGGGAATGGCTCGACCGGGAGGGACCGGCGAAGCTGGCGATGCTGGAGGCTGGGATCGAAGCCGCGGAGGCAGGGGCGGCCGGGAGGCACCCGGAAGGAGCGGCTGTCCGGACGGAAGCCCTTCCGCCAGGCGCGCTGGCAACCGGCTCCGGCCCGGTAGACGGGACCGCACGCCCGCCGGACCAGCCAGCCGCCAGCCCGGCGGCCGCCAGACGGCTCAGGATGGAGTTTTACGACGGGTTCGACGCCGATATCGCAAAAGCAGATCCGGCCGCCGCGGCGAGGCTTGCCCGCGGGATGGATGCCGCCGCGGCCGGGATGTCCGAAAGCGAGGTCCGGGCTTTTGAGGAGGACGCGCGTGCGGTGCGAACCCTCTACGAAGCCCTGGCGGCAACCCTGCGCGCATCGAAGGGGCGCGAGATAACGATGTCGGTGGCGAACGCCCCGGTGACCGGCATCGTCGAGTCGTGCGATGGAGACACCCTGATGCTGAGCCGCGGCCGGGCGATGTTTTCAGTGCGGCTTTCTAAAATGAAGGTACCGGAACTGCGCCCCCTGCTCCCGCGCGGACGTCACGCAAGGGCCCTGTACGTCCTTGGTACGGCGCGCGGCGAAACCGCCGAAACGGAGGATAACCTGAAGGCCGCGGCCGCCGAATCGGCCGAGGCACCCTGGCCGCACCTGGCCTCGCGCCTGAGATTCCGCACCGAACTGGCGGTCCTGAACGAACTGCCCGCAAGGATCGCCACAATCGGAACGCTGATAAAGAGCGGCGACTTCGAAAAGGCCTCGACCGGACTGGCTGCCGTCTCCGGCGCCATTCGCGCCCTGCCCCCTGAGTCCGTGCCTGAAGGCGTCAGGACGCAGGTGGCGGAGCTGGAGGGTAGACTGCGGAAGGTAGAACGATCCAGGATCGTCCTGCAGAACGGCGTCTCGCCCGAGGGCTTCGAAGGCATCAGGACTGATCAGATATCCGCGCAGCGCGAAGACACCGAAATTTCCGACCGCGGCGTGGCGTGGGGACTGAAAATCGGTTCCTTCGACGATCTCAAGCGGGTTCTGATCGGCTTCGAAGGGCTGGAAAAGATCGCAGGGAAAGAGACGCGGGTACGCAAGGCGGTCCTCGAACTCTACCAGACGGATAACTCCGCGGCCGAAGGGGCGGTCGTCGGCCTGTTCCGGCTCAAGCGCCGGTGGGTTCCGAACGCCGGCACCTGGCTGTGCTACGACCAGTCGAAGAAAGCCCGCTGGCAGATTCCGGGCGCATCCGGCGCGACCGATGCGTCGCGCGAGCCGGAGGCGACGGTGACGTTCGACGGCAAGGGAGACTTGTGGCGCTCATGGGATATCACATCCTATGTCAGGGATGTAATCGAAGGCCGCGCGCCCAACAACGGCCTTCTGCTCAGAGTCATCCACGACGAGCCGAAATACCACATAAGGTTCTATCCGGAAACCGACCTGCTCCTCCGACCGGATCCGAAGCTGCGGCCGCGCCTGGTCATGGACCTCGAAAAAACGCCGGAGGGCGCGTTGCCGTAACTTCAGAGTTCTAAGAATCCCCTATGAAACTCCCCGGCGCCCAGGTTTCTGCAGCATCCCACTCGACCATCTGGAGGTTTACGGACAGGGAGCTGTTGTTTCCCGCGCTGAGGTCGCGACTACCATTTGCGGTGTTCCGCCCGAACAGGATAACGATGCCGCCACGATGAGCGGAATACGCTAAGGTGCTGCGCCAACAGCATGTGGGGGCGGCAAGCAATTACTCGCAGAGAAGTGGCCATCGCGCTTCCCCACCTTTCGGGGGTAGGACGAATGCCGGCAAGGATGCCGGCGATTCCAGCGGTTGCGGCCGTTTGCCCGATGCCGGGCCGATGAGCCGGTTGCGTTGTGGATATGGAGGAGCGGCTGTCAGAGAGGATGCGGCGGCCGGTTGCGGAGAGGATACGCACCTGTTTACCTCGAGCGCTCTCTGAAAGGCGCCCGGGGGCAAAAATGGCGGGGAACGCAGATTCGAACCTGTGCGTTCGCTCTGTACGGCTGGAGTAACGCATTCCTGCCACGGTCAGAACTTCCATCGCGATAACGTACAACGCAACCGCCTTCGGGCCGATCCTCGAGACTTGAAAGCGTCCGCCAGCAAGTTACCATATTAATACTTGCGGTTTGTGGGGGGCGTTTATGGCCAAGGTAAGGATAGCGCTGCTATTTCAGCAGCAGGATTTAAGCCGCGATCCGCTCGTTTTTGCCGCGCCACGGGGAATAGCCCGCGGCCTCTCGATGCCGGCTCCGGTCCTTGGCGGGGTTCTGCTGATATCCAAGATCGGTCAGGGAGGCATGGGCGCCGTGTACTACGGAATCCATCGCCGGCTGGGGACCGAGGTTGCCGTCAAGGTTCCCTCGATACATCTGGCCGACGGGAACGCCGAAGCCCTGGGCAGGTTCGTTCGCGAGGCCCGGATAGCCGCCAGAGTCAGGTCGCCCCATCTCGTCCACGTGATGGACGTCAACCAGGAGAACGGCATCTACTACCTCGTGATGGAGTTCGTCAAAGGCAGGTCGGCCGGTTCTGTCGTGCGCGACCTGGCATCCGCCGGGATATCGGGGCTTTCCGAAACGGAGGCGCTCGACGTCTGCATCGCCGCGTGCGAAGGCCTCGCCGCGGCTCACGCGGAAGGCATCGTCCACAGAGACGTGAAGCCGGATAACATCCTGATCCCGTTCGAAAGGCGCAGAACCGGGGTCACGGGAAAGTTCAGCGCTATCGGAAGCGATGGAGAGATTGAGACGGTAACGCCCCCCGAGGCTGCGGGCGCCAGCGGCGATCTCGCATGGACGCAGGCCAAGCTGTCGGACCTCGGTCTGGCGCGCACTGAGGACGCGGATTTGGCCATGACTGCCACCGCCATGTGCATGGGCGCGCCCGGCTACATGTCGCCGGAACAGGCGATGGATGCGAGGACGTCGGGGCCGCCATCCGATGTCTTCAGCATGGGCGCGACGCTCTACGCGCTGCTTGCCGGCAAAGCGCCGTTCTCCGGTACGACCGTGTACGCGATAATAGAGGCTACGCGGGCCGCGCCGCACGCTCCAATAAAGGCCCTCCGTCCGGACGTCTCAGATGCTACCGCGCGGTTGATTGACCGCTGCCTGGCGAAAAACCCTGCCATGCGTTATCCGGATGCCGCTGCCCTCCTGGAAGAACTCCGGATCTGCCGCCGCGCGCTCGACCGACACGCGGCAACGATCACGCCGCCGATTGCGACGCCTCCCGCTCCATCGGCATACCCCTGCTTCGCGACCGGTGTCGGGGCGGCGGAGAATGGGGTGGCGGCTGCTGCGACTGCCGGAGGCGATGCCGGCAATCCGGCCGCCCGCATCCGGCCGGCGCATGGTGGAGCAGCGACGGGTATGCCTTCTCCGTTTGTATCCGGAAATACGCTCGAAGATGCCGCGGAGAGAGCCTGGAGCGAAACGCTGCGCGTCGTAGGCGCCGCGGGGGACAACTTCGATCAGGCGAGATCGGCTCTGGCAGTCTATGCCTCTTTGTATCCGTCGAGTCCATACGCATCGGATGCGATCCGGAAGATCGGCGAGATTGGCAGGATCGAGACGGCTTTCGCGAGCCTGTCTTCTGCTATCGAGCGCGCCGTCGAAGCCCAGAAGCGCGAGGATTGGCGCGCCGTATTGGACATGATCGAACCGCCACTGATGGCCTTGGGTGACAGGAAGCATCCGAACCGGTCCCTTGCGGAGGCAATGATAAACCGGGCCAGAAGCGAGCTCGCCAGGCGCGAGGGGTTTGATTCCCGGCTGGCCGAAGCCAAGGCGTTTATCAAAGCCGGGATGTTTGAAGAGGCCTCGCAGGTGTTCGCGGCGATCCGCGAATCTTGGCCGGACATGCCCCCGGACTGCGCCGCGACAGTGGCCGAAGGCATGCGGATTGCCCGTGAAGGCCTTCGCGAGATGCGTTACAGGACGGCCATGAAGGCCGGGGCCGCGGCCATGTCGGCGGGCGCCTTCGACGAAGCGGAAAGGTTCTTCCGCGAGGCGCTCAGGGAAAAACCCGGCGATGCCGAGGCGGCAGGAGGGTTGGCGGAGGCCCTGGCTGAGGCCGCAAGGTCCCGGAAGGCCGCCGAAGCGAAGGAAAGGGAAAGGCAGTACACCGAGGCGATGGCCGAAGCGGAACGTCTGCTTCTTGGCGAACCGAGAGACGAGTTCGGCTTCTATTCCGCCTTAGGCGATTCCCTCCGCGAGCGCGTCGGAAAGCTCGTCGCCTTGGCTCTCGAAGCCAGACCCGGCGATGCGGCTGCCTTGCGTATCAGGAACAGCCTGGGCTTCCCGAAAGAAATCGTGCTCGATATCCGGGGAGTCAGGGTAGAGATGGTATTGATCCCGCCGGGCAGATTTCTGATGGGGAGCCCGCTGGCAGAGAAGGCGCGGTGGGAGGATGAAATTCAGCATGAGGTGACGATAACCAGGCCTTTTTACATCGCCAGGCACCTGGTAACCCAGCAACTCTACGCGAAGGTAATGGGCGCCAATCCGAGCGGCTTCAAGGGGAACGCGCACCCGGTCGAAAATGTGAGGTGGGACGAGGCAATGGAATTCTGCAGGGAGGCGAGCCTTGCGGCCGGACGCCCGTTGCGCCTGCCGACGGAAGCCGAATGGGAATACGCCTGCCGCGCGGGCACGAAAACACCGTTCTATACCGGAGAGACACTCGAAGCTGATCAGGCCAACTTCGACGCGCGGGAACCGTACGGCAGCGGACGCAAGGGAAAATTCCGGAAGAGGACCACGCCGGCAGGCTCGTTCAAGCCCAACCCCTGGGGGCTATACGACATGCACGGTAACGTATGGGAATGGTGTTCAGACTGGTACGGTCCGTACCCGGCCGGCGCGGTGGCAGATCCCAAGGGAGCGGAAAGCGGCGACTGCAGGGTCCTGCGCGGCGGATCCTGGGCAAATATAGCCCGCTACTGCCGGTCCGCCACGCGCCACTGGATCGCCCCCGACTCCCGCGATGTCAATACGGGTTTCAGATTGGCCGCCGACGCGGCGTTCTGATCCGGCATCCTGCTTCGAACCGCGACCCCTTACTTCTTCCTGTCGTCGTCCACGACTTTGAAGTCGGCGTCTATCACGTCGCCCTCGCCATCGGGCTTGCGCGATCTTGACGCGCCACCCTTCCGTCCGGGCGAGCGCGCGTCATCGGAGGAATCCTCGGAACTTGAGCCGGTCCGGCGATAAAGTTCCTCGGCAATCTTATGCGAGGCGTTCTCCAGGTGTTCGAGCGCCTTCCTGATTTCCTCGACATCGTTCCCGTCCTTGACGGCCTTGACCTTCTTTATCGCATCCTCGACGGCGTCGCGCGCGGCGGAGGATATCCTGTCGCCATTTTCCTTCAGCAGCTTCTCGCACTGGTATATGTGGTGATCGGCGCGGTTCCTGGCCTCTATGAGTTCCGATCGCTTCCTGTCCTCGGCCTCGTGCTTCTTCGCCTCGGCCACCATCCTGTCCACCTCTTCCTTCGACAGGCCGCTCGACGACTTTATGACGACCGACTGCTCCTTCCCAGTGGCCTTGTCGCGGGCCGACACGTTCAGTATGCCGTTGGCGTCTATGTCGAAGGTCACCTCGATCTGCGGAACTCCGCGCGGGGCCGGCGGTATTCCCGTGAGCTGGAACCTGCCCAGCGTCCTGTTGTCCGCAGCCATCTTCCGCTCGCCCTGCAGCACATGTATGTCCACCGCCGGCTGATTATCGGACGCGGTCGAGAATATCTCCGACTTCCTGGTCGGTATCGTCGTATTCCTCGGAATCAGAACCGTCATTACGCCGCCGAGGGTCTCGACGCCGAGCGAAAGAGGAGTCACGTCCAGCAGCACTATGTCGCTCACCTCGCCGGCCAGAACCGCCGCCTGTATCGCCGCGCCCACCGCCACGACCTCGTCCGGATTCACCCCCTTGTGCGGCTCCTTCCCCTCAAACAGCTCCTTCGCTATCTGCTGGACGCGCGGCATCCGCGTCGAGCCGCCGACCAGCACGACCTGGTCTATGTCGGACGGCTTCAGTCCGGCGTCCTTCATCGCCGCCCGCACCGGCGGCTCCAGCCTCGCGAACAGGTGTTCCGTAAGCTGCTCGAATTTCGCCCGCGCGATCGTCATCTGGAGGTGCTTCGGGCCGGAAGCATCCGCCGTGATGTACGGCAGGTTGATTGTCGTCTGCGGCAGCGTCGAGAGGTCGCACTTGGCCTTCTCGCAGGCCTCCGTCAGCCTCTGCAGCGCCATCGGGTCCTTCCGCAGATCTATCCCGTGCTGCTTCCTGAATTCGTCGGCGACGTAGTTGACAAGGACGCTGTCCCAGTCGTCTCCGCCCAAGTGCGTGTCGCCGTTCGTCGCGAGCACCTCGAAGACCCCGTCGCCCACGTCCAGGATAGAAATATCGAAGGTCCCGCCGCCCAGGTCGAAGACGGCTATCTTCTCGTTCTTCTTCTTATCCAATCCGTACGCCAGGGCCGCGGCCGTCGGTTCGTTCAATATCCGCTTCACCTCCAGCCCGGCTATCTTCCCGGCCTCTTTCGTCGCCTGTCGCTGCGAATCGTTGAAATACGCCGGAACCGTTATCACCGCCTCGGTTACCTTCTGCCCGATATACGCCTCGGCGGATTTCTTAAGGTCCTGCAGCACCATCGCCGATATTTCCGGCGGATAGTATCGCTTCCCGTCAACCTCTACCTGTACCAGCTCATCCGGCCCACCTACGATCTTGTACGGCACGATCTTCTCCTCGGCCTCCACCTCGCGGTGACGCCGCCCCATGAACCGCTTGATCGAGTAGATCGTACGTCGCGGGTTCGTCACGGCCTGGCTTTTCGCCGGACGACCGACGAGTCTGCCTTCGTCGGTAAAAGCCACCACAGAAGGCGTAAGTCGGCTTCCTTCCGAGTTCACTATCACCTTCGTCTCGTTCCCCTCGTGTATCGCTACGACCGAGTTGGTCGTGCCGAGATCTATGCCGATGATCTTGTTTGCCATCGTAAAAGTCTCCTCAAAAAGGCATCGGGTATTTTCTCGTCGCCCCTCCCCAGAACTCTTGAACCCGCAGCCATAACTCCAAGGGCAGACCTTATCTTACCCAAATTATGTCGGCAATATCCATGCCATCTCCCTCCCTTCGTGCAGCATAGCGATAACATATTGCTTGCTAGAGATTTATGCTACATCCTCATATTAGAACAGAGAGACATGTCCCAGTCTTAAAGACATGAACGTATCACCCCGACACATCGAAAATGCCTACAGTTGTCATAATGACAATGCGTTTCAGATACCATCCTATAACTCTCAGATATAACTGAAATGCCTTGCGCCAGTTTAGCAAAGCCATAACATGCGCCGCCAAAAATAGTTACGAGCTTTATTGTGAAGGGAATAGCCTCTCCCTTCCCTGCCTGAAATATCAGTCAAGTCATAACTGCCTTTTCTGTAATATGTTGTGATTCTCTAAACTGGTTCAAGGCATAGCATGACGTTGCTTCTTCGGATCTCCAGTCTCCGGCGATCCGAAATAGAGCCAGCGGTCGTCCGGCGAGAGTGCCATGTGCAATGGACCGCCGCCCATGGTGGCGCAGCCGGCATCCAGCGTCACCACATCCTCCGGCGCGACGGTTCCGTCCCGAACGTCCACCATGTAAAGAACGCGCCGCAACTCCTTCTCCGCCCCGATCACCGCCGTCCAGAGGAAACGGCCCGATCCGGTCACGACCGGCGTCTGCCTCTCTGGCGGATGGGGCGCGGTGACAAACAGCGCGAAGCCGGCCCTGTGGCGTGCCGGCACCGCAGCCCCCCAAACCGTACGGTTCCATTTGAACAACTCGTGCTTTTCGGGCGTCGCCGTGGCCGGCGGCGGGCAGATCTGCCGCAAATACACCCCTGCGGAATCGAACACGCGGAGGGACGGCGCGACGTTCCCTCCGGTCCCGTGACCGCCGGAAAGCACGTAAATTTTTCCGTCGGGGCCCACGGCAAAACCGGAAATGTTGACGATTCGCCCCGGCGACCACCCCAGAATCCGATCCAGTCGGGCGTCCAGCCCGAGACCGACCTTTACCTTGCAGCCGGCCGGCGCCGGGTTGCCCAGATCGTCCCTGCCGTCCCACTCGATCTCCTGCGCCAGACTGTCCTGCCTGAACGGCCACGGCGCGTTTTTGCCCAGCACCCCAGAAGCCAGGTGGCGGATGACCTTGTCCCCTTGGCCTGCCGGCCCCGCTCCGGGCAGAAC
>JAOACM010000159.1 GCA_026417845.1 Planctomycetota bacterium
CCTCGAGCTTGCGCGCCTGTACGCCGAGGTTGCCGTCCGTGGCGCCCAGAGCATCGCGCAGTCCGGCAAACGACATAGGTTCGCCAGCAGCCAGTACGGAGAGAATACCAAGACGCAGACGCTCATGGATCATCGCATCCAGGTCCATCGCCGTGACCCGGCTCTCCTCCCGTCCGGGCTTCCTTTCCTTATCCGGCTCCGCCATGTTCCGCATCCTTACCCGTCATGCCGCGACGCAATCCATGCCCCGAATACGACGTGGAACGCCCCGAATCCGATCCCCAGCCACATGTGCGGCGGCAATCCGCGCGCAAGCAACGCTACAGCTCCGAGGACAGCGAAAGCCGACCCCATGACGCGCACCGGCCGTACGGAAAACAGTCCACCTGCCAGAACGGCGATCCCATACATGGAAAGCCACACGCCGGGTACCAGCTCCCCGGCCCCGCTCCCAACCACCGCCGCTGTAAGCACTCCGCCCATGATTATCGGAGGCATAAGGCCGCGAATCGCCTTTACGAACGGACCACGGTTCAGCGGAGAACCAAGGCGTCTGGCTTTCGCGGTCATCGTCCAGGAACCGACCGCGCCTGCTATCAGGAAGGCCAGCCCCCATACCCATGCGGCCGATTCCCACCATGCCCCTGCGTCCGCAAGACCGCGTCCGATCCAGGCGTCGGCGAAGGCGGCGGCCAGCCCGACAGCGCCCATCGCCATCAGCCCCTTGCCGGGCACCGCGGTAAAAGTCCCGGCACCCTCCAGCACCTCGCGTATGTAGCGCAGGTCGCTGTATGCCCGACGAACCGTCAGTTCAACATCCGTGGACATTGCCTTCTCCTCCGGACCGTATTACAGACTCGCAGGCACGAGAGCCGGAAAAGAACAGAGTTGCGACAGGCCGATCCGTCCTTCCCCGTACCGGAAAACAGTCGAAAACAACGGGGTTTTCCCGCCATATAAACGGCATCTCCGACCTCCACATCCGGCGTTTACCCATGGTACTGAACCAAGGCCCCGGGCGCACACTGGCAGGATAATGGTAACCAAGTCCTGCCCTCCGGCCAGCTGCCCTCGAATGAAACGATCTCTCCTGCACCGAAGTACCAACTTTACTTTACAATATAAAGTTATCCAAAGTCAATACAATTCGGTCATATTGCGGATGCGTAGGCTTTGCCGCAAAATTAAAGTCGTAACTCTATGTAAAACAACACGTTGCACACAAAAGCCCCCTCGGAACATAGCGTCACAACTCATTGTACATTAAAGCCTTATGGTCTTTATGCAACGAAGCCGCCTCGCGGTATTTTTCTCAGACTTCGACTTCATTTCCATGCCGATATTGACGTTACACATCATGCAGAGACTTTGAGGGAGATGTTGTTTCTCCCGGCCGTCAAGGTCCGGGAATGATCCGTCCGTACAGGAGGTCGTCATCGGAAGGAATGAAACGACTGACGCGCCTGGGTCGGTTGCTCAGTATTCCGGCACCCCCGGATTCATGGCAGTGAGAGGGCCCCAGCATCCATGTACCTGAAGCGGTTGGAAGCTCAAGGTTTCAAAGCTTTCGCCGACAAGGTCGTCTTCGAATTCTCGCCCGGCGTCACGTGCATAGTCGGGCCGAACGGATGCGGCAAATCGAACATAGTTGACGCCACCAAGTGGGTGCTGGGGGAACAATCCGCGAAGAGCCTGCGCGCCGGCGAGATGCAGGATGTGATCTTCAACGGTTCTCTCAGACGCAAGCCGATGTCCTTCGCTGAGGTTTCCCTGACCTTCGACAATTCCGACAGGCGGCTTCCGGTCGAATGCGCCGAGGTTACCGTAACGCGCCGCCTGACCAGAGACGGAACGAGCGAATACTTCATAAACCGGGCGCCCTGCCGTCTCCGCGATATACGCGAGATGTTTCTGGACACGGGGATAGGAACGAAATCGTATTCGATCATCGAGCAGGGCCAGGTTGACATGCTCGTCAAGGCGAACGCCTATGAGAGGCGCACGATATTCGAAGAGGCCGCAGGAATACACGGCTACCTGGCCCGGAAGAAGCAGGCGATGTCGAGCCTCGAGCGGGTCGCCGCCAACCTCGAACGGCTGGGCGACATCCTGAACGTCACCGAACGCGAACTCAGGAGGGTCGCGAATCACGCCGCCAAGGCGCGAAGGTTCAAGAAAATAGATGACAAGCTCCGGGAGCTCAAGAAGCGGCTGCTCTGGCTGCGCTGCGAACGGCTCGACAGGGCACTCAAGGAGGCGAAAAAGGCCTACGAAGAGGCCGAGGCGCAGCTTTCCGAGCTGTCAGCCGGCCTGTCCGGAGCGCAGCGGGCGCAATCCGAGTTCGACGCGGAGGCGGTCCGCTTCGAGGAAACGCTGGCGGATATGTCCGGGCGGCTGGCGGCGGCGCGGTCCGCGGTGGAGCGGCTCCAGTCGGACATAAGGGAAGCCGAGGCGCGGCGGGAGGGTATGGCGCAACGCGCCGGGGAGGCCGAGCGGACCGGGCGGGAGGCCGCCGCGGAGGCGGAAAAGTACGAGAGAGAAGCGGCCGCGGTCTGCGCCAGAATAAACGCATGGGTACGGGAGGAGACGGCACTTGCCGCCGAGGGCCGGCGCGCGGCAATAGCACTCGAGGAAGCCCGCGGCAGGATCGCCGTGATACGGAGCCGGCTGGCCGAGCGCGAGGCAGGCAGATTCGAACTGCTCCAGAAGGCCACCGAAGCGTCCAACGCCAGGTCGGCGCTGGAAAGGGAGGCACAGGGACTTGGATTCCGCCGGAACAGACTGATAGAGGAGCTGAACGGGGCTGAGGCGCGCAGGCGGGCCATAGCGGCCGAGCGCGACGCGGCATCGGCCAGGGCCGGGGCGCGGGCCGCCGAGATGGCGGCTGCCGGGGAAGGCATTGCCGCCACCGAAAGGGAACTGCGCGAATGCGCCCGCGAGATGGACGATATATCGGCCGCCGTCGCGCGCATGAGGGAAGAGGCCGCAGCCGCGAGGTCCAGGCTCGAGTTCCTCAGGGAGCTGGCGGGACGGGGCGAAGGCGTAGCGCCGGGAGCACTCAGGCTTCTGGAGATGCTGCGGGAGGCGCCCGGGGATGCCGGCGCTGCCGGCGCCGCCGGCGCCGCGAAGGAAACGCCCGGCAGCGCGGAGCGGAGTGAAGCCGGAACTGCTGGCTCGGGAGCCAACCCGACACCCTGCGGGGTCGCGGATGCCTGGTGGGATCGCCTCGACGAGACCGAATGGTTCGTTCTGCTCGATGACTGGGATATCCCGGCGGAACCGGCAGGTACTTCCCCACGGGCGGCGCATCAGACTGGGGCACCGGGAGAAGCCGGGGCCTGGGCTGGATCTAAGGTCGGGGCCGGGGTAGGAGCCGGAGCCGGAATTGGCGCTGAGGTAGATGCAGAGGCGAGATGTGGAACAGGTGCAGAGGCAGAAGCCAGAGCTGATGTAAGAACGGTATCAGAAGCTGAATCGGTGGCCGGCGCCGGGGCGGTCGAAGCGTCGCCGGAGGTCCCTTCTGCATCGCGCGATACCGCAGGTACCGCCGCGCATGGCGTCGCCGGCCCTGGCGCCCCTGAAACGTCCGCAGCCGGCACCCCGGTCGTGACCGCCCCTGGAAGGCCGCGGCTGATCGGGATGCTCGCCGACCTCGTCGAGGTTGACGCGGGATACGCGGCCGCCGTCGAGATGGCGCTCGGCGACCGGATACAGGCGCTGGTAGCCCAGACGGGAGATGACGCCCTCGCCGCTCTGAACATCCTGAAGACCGGCGGGATCGGCAGGGCCGGCACGCTGGCACTCGACACGCTCCGCGAACCGGCCGAAGTTCCCGGCCATGTGTGCGCGATGCCCGGCTTCGTGGCCCAGGCCGACTCGCTCGTCCGCTGTCCCGACCGGATACGCCCAGCCATCCGCGCGCTCCTGCGGGGCACCGCGGTCTTCGACTCCCTCCCGAACGCCCTGGCGGCCTGGAAGGCCGGTTCGAACGGCACGAGGCTTGTGACGCTCGAAGGCGATGTGGTCGAGCCGTCAGGCTTCGCGGCCGGCGGAAGCCTGAATGCCGGGGAAGCCACGCTGCTGGGCCGGAGGAACGAGATCGCGAGGCTCGAGGCGGAGCTCGCCGGGGTCGAGAGCAGGATAGCGTCGGAATCCGGCAGGGCCGAAGAATGCCGCCGCCGCTGCACCGATCTGGCGGCCAGGATCGAAACCCTCAAGGTGGAGCGCGAAAAGGCCCGCGACGCCATGACCGCCGACCTCGGCGCGGCCGCGGGGTGCGAGCGGGAGATCGCCGAGGCGGATCGAAGGATCGAGGCTCTGAGGTCGGAGCTGCTCGCGGTCGAGTCTGAAGTTTCGCGCGTCGCCGCGGCGCTGCGCGAAGCGGAGGCGCGGGTGGCGGATACCGAACGGGCCGCGGAGGAGCTGGACCGGTCCATCCTCGACGACAGGAAGGCGCTGGAAGCGCTCGAACGCGAGTGCTCCGGCCTCGAGGCTGGAACCGCCGATGTGCGGCTCAGACTCACCGCCCTGTCCGAGCGGATTGATGCGGCGGCGGCCGAGGCGGCCAGGATCGAGGCCGCAGGGGCCGTCAGGCGAGCCGAGGCGGAATCGCGGCTGAAGGACGCGGCGGACCACGCGGCAGCCCGCGAGGAGCTTCTGAGGAAGATCGAAGCTGACCGCCAGGCGCTTGAGAAGGCCGCCGCTGAGGCCGAATCGCTGGCCACAGAAGAGGAAAAGCTCCGGAACGAAAAGTCCGGACTCCGCGAGCGGCTGGCGGCCGAAAAAGAGCGCGAACGCCAGCTCCGCCTGAGACTCGACGGAGCCCAGGAACAGTTCATAAACCTGCAGCGGGACCTGACGTACGCCCAGATCAACATGCAGAACGCCGTCGAGAAGCTGAAGACCGAATTCCAGATCGAGTACATGAGCGCGGCGGAGAAGCCGGCCGGCGGCTCCGGAGAAGGGGAAGGCTCCGCCCCGGCAGCGGAAGGCCGGGCCGCCGGCGCGGAAACTGCTGCGCCTCCCGGTAAGGACGCCGGGGGAGGACCGCAGATCGCGGTCCCGCCGGGCGGCGGAGCGGAAACGCCGGATGGAAATGCCGCGCCAGCGAGGTGCGCCGCGGAGCCGGGTGCGGGCGACGGGAAGAAGGGTCAGACGGAATCAGACCGCGGAGCCTCCGGATCCGCCGGCGAAGGCGACGGAGACGAACCCGACTCGCCGGCGCTGACCGCCACGGAACTGGCGATGAGCGAAGAGGAACTCGAGGCGAAGATCGCCAGCCTGGAAGAAAAGCTCGCGCGTATCGGCCAGGTCAGCATGATCGCCATACAGGAGCAGAACGAGCTGGAGGAGAGGCGGAAGTTCCTGTTCGAGCAGAAGAAGGACCTCGAGCGCGCCAGAGATTCGCTCCGCGAGCTTATAAACAAACTCAACAGGCGCAGCCGGGCGATGTTCGAGGAGACGTTCGCGAAGATCAGGGAAAATTTCGAGGCGACGTTCCGGAAGGCCTTCGGCGGCGGCAAGGCCGAGATAAAACTGGAGGAGGGGAAGGATGTCCTGGAGGCGGGCATCGAGATAATCGCCAAGCCGCCGGGGAAGGAACCTAGGAGCATAACGCTGCTGTCCGGAGGCGAGAAGGCGATGGTCGCCATCGCGCTCCTCTTCGCCGTCTACAGGTCGCGGCCCGCGCCGTTCTGTATGCTGGACGAGGCCGACGCGCCTCTCGACGAGGCGAACGTGGACCGCTACAACCTGCTGATACAGGAATTCAGCAGCCAGAGCCAGTTCCTGATCGTTTCGCACAACAAGAAGACGATGTCCTACGCGGAGCGGATATACGGGGTGACGCAGGTGGACGGCGTGAGCGTCAAGTACAGCCTCAGATACTCGGACATAAGCGAGGACGGGAAGTTCGACGAGGCAGCGGTCGCGGCGAGAGAAAAGGCGGGAGCGGCGCGTCAGGAAGCGGAGGCGGAACCGATGGAACTGCGGAAGGCCGATCCGCCCAGAATCCCACCCCCTCCGTCGGCCGGCATCCCGAAGGAGGAACCGGCCGCCGGCCCGGCGGCGGAAACCGGCTCCAAGGCGGCCGGCGCTTGACCCTCCGCTCCGGCGCCCGGCATCGAGACGCACACGGACCGGGACCCGCCGGCGCAAAGGCCAGGGCTCGAACTGCAGGATGCGGCAGCGGTACGGATTCGCGTCTGGAAGTCCGGCACCGGGATCGGGCGCCCGGATCGTACGTACAGGACGTCCCGCGCGGTTTGCTCTCAGGATGCCGGCCTGCCCCCCGTCTCGTTCCCGGTGCTTTTCCCCTCCTCGTTCTCCCCGCCGCTCCCGTTCTTTCCGTTCTCGTGGCCGTGCAGGAAGTCGAAACGTATCCCGACCGGTATCCGTATCTGCGATATCTCGAACGACCATTTCAGCAGCGAGAACGGCTGGACATCCGGGCGCAGTTCCCTGAAGGTAGGCAGCAGGACGCAGGCCCCCAGACGCAGGAGAAACGACAGGAACAGCAGGTACATGAACGGCGTGCACGCCAGATACTGGAGATCGAAAACGGGGAACGTGGGCGCCGCGGGCGCGGAACCTCCGCCCGGACGCACGCAGCCGGCCAGTATTTCGTTCAGCCATCCGCCGAAGATAGATCCGGCGAATGTCCCCGCGCCGGCGACGATGTTCAGATACGCGATGCACCGGGCACGCTTGGGTGGGCTGACCGCCTCCAGTATGTAGTTCCACACGCTAAGCGTGAATCCGGACCAGACCGTACCGCTGAAGAAGTTCACTGCGATCAGGTACCACGGGTTCAGGCACAGCATCCACGTGAGCGGTATTGCCGATATGCCTATGGCGCTTATCCTCAGGGTAGCCTTGTTGCCGAACCGCCCGCTGAAGCGACCCCAGAGCGGGAAGGTCAGGATGGATGCGAGGGATGCGGTAACGTCGAGCGCGACCCACTGCCACTGGGGATACCGCAGCTCGTAGGAAAAATAAGGCAGGAAGTACGGACCTGACACCATCGTGCCGAACCATATCAGGGTAACGAAGAAGACGAAGTGCACGAAGTTGGATTCCCTCGCCCTCTTTATGAACTGCCAGAACGTGAACGCCGTGTCAGGAGACGGCGCGAACGGAGGGTCGTAAATCCGCCTGGCGTGGAAGAACCCTGCGGCGCGGGAGATGCCGGCAGCCGCGAATGATCCCGCGAAGACCCACGTCGCGAGCGTCACGGCCGCGGTCCCGGCGGCGCCGCCGATCTCCCCGGCCGCCCCGGCCCCGCCGCCCGTCCCGCCCGCGCCCGCGATCGGACCCGCGCCCCTGCCGGTTTCCAGTCCCGCTCCCGCGTCCGGCAACCTTCCTTCGCTGGCATATCCCTGGGCAAGGTATATGGCCGCGCCGAATACGAGCCGGGTCGCAAGGCTGACCGCCGCCACCACGCGGTTCTGCCTCGCGAAATACTCCCCGCGTTCGGATGCCGGCACGAGGTCGCTTATCATGCTGCTCCAGGGCGGGTGCGCGAAGTGCCCCATGACGAAGTAGATCGTAACGATCGAACACAGGGCTATCCAGAACGGCATCCCCGGAGGGAGGAAAGGCAGGACAGCCATCGGCACGAAACACAACGTTTGCGTCAGGATCGTAACGAGCACGAAGAGGCGGCGCCGGGGGAAATGTTCGAGCATGTTCGCCGAGGCGGCCTGGACCAGGGGGCCGAGCAGGTTCGGAACGCCGACCAGCAGCCCGAAGAAAAATTCCGGCGCCTTTACGTGCGCCGCGAACAGGCCGAACGAACTTTCCCCGAAACCGAACATCGCCGCCCAGCAGCCCATATTGACCATGGCCAGACACAGCGATGCCCGCCTGGTTCTTTCGTCAATGTTGCCGGTCACGGTTGCCACGAAGTGCTCCTGTTCGGTATCCCGTACGCGTGCCCTCCGGTACGAGGCGCATCTTCCTCAGGATGGATCCGCAGCCGGCCACCTCCTCCCCGGTCGCCAACCGCGATGAAGTCCGCCTGCGTTCCGGCGCCCGCCCTGATCCGCTTCCCCCGGGTCCTGCCGTGAGCATCGCCATCACGGACCTCCGGACCCTGCCGCAGGAGGGGTTCTGCCGACGCGGCATCCTCGATCCGGAGGACGATACGCGATGCGGCGGTTCGCCGGCCCTCCCATGCGCTCGCCCCTCGACCGGTATTATCCTGTCTTCCGCTCTCCGCCGGTGTCGGCACGGCCACCCTGAATCCTGACGGTCCTTTCCTTGCGGTTTAGAGTAACGGTAATCCCGCCCGCGAAGGTGGTTCGCTGTACGGCGCCATCCGCGGACAGGAGCTCGTGGCCGGTCATGGGCTCGAAACCGACATCGGCGTGAAGAGCCATGGCAAGTTTCTTTATCTCGAGCATAGGGCGCAGCTTTTCCTCCCATTTTTCGCCGCTCACCGGAAACCACGGCGGACAACCGTAGAGAAGGTTCAGGTCGTCTTCGCCGTAATGGGGAAGAATGACGGCGTCGTGGAACGCCAGATGCCAGACGGGCACGGAGATACCCACGGGCCGCGCCTCGTGTCCCCCGCCCGCAACTTCGACATCAGCCACGAAATCCCCCAGCCCGTAGCCGAAGTCAACGTCGGGAATGACAAAATCGCGGACATGTTCCACCTGGAGCACTATGGGATGGGTTTGACCGGAATTGCCAGTCCTCACCATCCGCAGGATCTCCCGCTGAGTGGCGCGGTTCTCGGTGCGCGACTGGGGATGTTTCGGGTGATAGCATTCGACCGTACGCGTGAAGCAGTCCATGTAATAGGCGGTAGGGTCGCAGATGCTC
>JAOACM010000160.1 GCA_026417845.1 Planctomycetota bacterium
GTATAGCGCATCGTGAAGCCGTATGTCGGGTCGGCATGCCAGCCTCCCTCGGCCGCCACTACCAGGTTTTTCCCATATATATACTGCGTGACGACATGGTCTATTCCGCCTCTGGTCGCCTTGCCGCCGGTCCCGACGGAAAAAACGGCCTTCGGCCTGCCCAGCAGGAACTGAACGAAGTCGGTGTCGTGGATATGGAGGTCGAAGAGCGCCGCGCCGGAAAGCTTCGGCGTCAGGAGCCAGTTCTGCCAGGACCAGCGCGGCGTAGAGCCGAACCGCTTGAAGGTCGCCGAGCACAGTCTGCCGTAGGTCTTCTTCCCGACGGCTTCCTTAAGCCACGTCCAGCCCGGCCAGAAGCGCATGCACATGGCCGTCATGAACTTGCCCTTCGCCCTGGCGGCTGCCTTCACCACCCTGTCGGCATCCTTCGACGAGGACGCCAGAGGCTTTTCGCACAGGACATGGACCCCGGCAGCCAGCGCCTTTATGGCAGCCTCGACGTGCAGATGCGTCGGAAGCGTTATATCCACGAGGTCCACCCCGCCGGCGGCGAGCATCTCGTCGAGGGAGGCGTACGCTTTCAGCGACTTCGGATCGAACCCTGCCGCCCCGCCTTTGCCCTCGATGTTGCCGCCGATCGAGGACCAGTCGCCGGCGCGTTTCTTCCCGTCAACATCGGCAAAGGCCACCACCTGAGCCTTGGGGTTGGCCAGATAAATATCGAGATGCTGCTTGCCCATGAAACCGAGCCCCACTATCCCGACTCGCACCGCCATCTTTGTCCCCCTCCTTTTACGCCCTCTCAGCCGGAAGATCCGGCCGCCATCCTGCAGCCATTCCCCCGCCAGCCGCCCGTCCTCGATCCGGCGCCGCCGTTTTCCCGGCGCGTCCGACACGCGCCGGCGCCCCGCCCGAACCTCCTTCCCAACGGGAGCCGGACGTTATTTTTTCCCGAGTATCGCGTCGAACTGTCTGGATGTCCGTTCGATGACCGTCGGGTCCCACGGCAACATCTCGGCCGTTATATATTTGTCATATTTCGCCTTTTTAAGCGCGGCAAGTATGGCCGGCCAGTCGAGGTCGCCGGCGTCCAAGTCGCAGAACGCGTAGGCACCGCACCATCCGGTCCCGCGGGCAAGCTTCCTGCACGCTTCCGCTATCGGCGCTATATCCCCGCTCTCCCCTCCGCCGAAGAAGGCGAACTTGAAGCCCTTGGCGTGTATCCTGCCAATCCGCCTGCCGAGTATCTCGATCCAGTGCTGCGGGAAGCCGGTCAGGATGACGTTCCCAACGTCGAAGTATGCCTTCACGCGCGGGCTGCCGAAGGAATCCACGAAGTCCCGCATCTCCAGCGGCGAGAGCAGGAACTTATTCCACACGTTCTCGACGCACATCGAGACTCCGCACTTTTCAGCCGTCTTCAGGCAGGCCTTGAGCGACGCCTTCGACCGCTTGTACACCTCGTCGTAACGGATCTTCTCCGACTTCGGATCAAAGAACACGTCTACCGCTCCGGGGACGACCAAGACGGCGTCGGTACCGAGCCATGACGCGACCTGGATCATCCGCTTCGTGAACTCGACGGCCTTCTTCCGCGTCCCGGCGGAGTTGGCAGTCAGGGAACAGCCCCAGTAAAAGCCCGTTGCGGCGGAACTTATCTCTACACCGGCTTCTTCGGCGAGTTTGCGTATGCCCGCGCAGGCGGACTGGTCCAGTTTTGCGATGTCGAAGGCGCCCGATGTGCCCACGCAGACCTCGACCGCGTCGAAACCTTTTTCCTTCGCCTCGCGAAACGCCGCGGCCGGATCGTGAGTACCGGCCAGACCATCCTTGAACGACCAGTAGCTGATACTCTTCTTCATCGTTCCCCCCCTTCCTCCAGCTCCTACCCCATCGCAACCCGGGCGCACCGGGCCGCATCCCCCTTCGTTCGCTCCTCTGGTGCCCCGAGACGGCTGGCGCTGCGCCCAGCACCGGGTTTCTTCTCCCGCTTCCAGCCATTCGCGGCGCCCGCGTATCTGCCGCCCCGGCTCCGGAAAGCAGCGCTCCGCGGTGCCAGGCGGCCAGCCCGCGCCGCTCAGATATTCATGCTCATCAGGAACTCTATGTTGCTCCTCGTCGCCTTCAGTTTCACGATCAGGAACTCCATCGCCTCGACTATGTTGAGGTCCTGGATGTACTTGCGCAAGAGCCACATGCGCTGGAGCTCGTCCGGATGGACCAGCAGGTCCTCCTTGCGCGTGCCGGAGGCGTTGATATCTATCGCCGGGAATATGCGGCGGTTGACCAGGCGCCTGTCCAGGTGGACCTCCATGTTGCCTGTCCCCTTGAACTCCTCGAATATCACCTCGTCCATGCGGGATCCGGTGTCTATGAGCGCGGTAGCCATGATGGTCAGCGAGCCGCCGTTTTCGATGTTGCGTGCGGCGCCGAAGAACTTCTTGGGCCGCTGGAGGGCTGTCGCGTCTACTCCGCCGGACAGTATCTTGCCCGAATGCGGCACCTCGTTGTTCCACGCCCGCCCCAGGCGCGTGATCGAATCCAGGAGTATCACGACGTGACGCCCGTACTCGACGAGCCGCTTGGCCTTCTCAATCACCATGTCGGCCACCTGTACGTGGCGCGAGGAGGGTTCGTCGAAAGTGGACGCTATGACCTCGGCCTGCACCTTCTTCCCGCTCTTTTCGTACTGCTCCTTCACGTAGGCCGCCACCGAACGCTCGAAATCCGTCACCTCCTCCGGGCGCTCATCTATCAGCAGGACGATCAGGTAGCAGTCGGGAGCGTTCTTCACCACGGAATGCGCGATCTGTTTCAGGATTATCGTCTTGCCGGTGCGCGGAGGGGCTACGATCAGGCCGCGCTGTCCTCTGCCGATCGGGCATGTGAGGTCCATGACCCGCATGGATATGTCGTCCGGGCCGGTTTCCAGTATGAAGCGTTTGGTCGGGAATATCGGCGTCAGCTCATCGAACGGTATCTTGGTATTTACGGCCTCGGGGTCCTCATAGTTGATGCTCTCGACCCGCAGCAGCGCGAAATACCGCTCGTTCTCTTTCGGCGGTCTTATCTGGCCGCGCACGATGTGGCCGGTGCGGAGCGAGAAGCGGCGGATCTGCGAGGGACTGATATAGATGTCGTCCGGGCAGGGCAGGTAATCGTAGTCCGGACTCCGCAGGAATCCAAACCCGTCCTGGAGTATCTCCAGGACGCCTTCGCCGTAGAGCACGCCGTTCTGCGCGATGCGCTCCCTGATGATCCGGAAGATCAGTTCCTGTTTGCTCATCGCCATCGCGCCTTCGATGTTCTCCTTGGCGGCGAGGGCGTGGAGTTCCGGTATGCTGAGTCTGCGAAGTTCCGATATGTCCGTGACCGGGCCGGGCTTGCGCGGTTCGGCAAGGACGCGGTCTCCCTCCTGCTGGCCTCCGGGAACGGCGGAGCCGCCCGTCGTTTGAGCAGCAGGCGGCTGTACGCCCGGGACCGGAGGACGCGGGACGGCAGACGTTCCCGGGAAACCCTGGCCTCCTCCTGTCGCGGCCTGGCCGACACCGCCGTTGCCCGGCGCGGCGGAATTGACCGCGGCTGCCGAGGGGGGATAGAACGCGTGGTATCCCGGGTGACGCGCCATCGGCCGGGGATAGGGCGGCATGCCGCCGCCCGGCGGCTGTGGGCGCGTGGCGAATGTAACCTGGTGGGGCGCCGCCCCGTTTCTCGGGACCGCCGGAGCCGCCTCACGCGGCGCGGCGGGAGCGGCGGCGAAAGGCCTTGAATCTGCGCCGTTGGCAGGACCGCGAGCGGGCCCCATATCGGCCACCGGCGGCGGCTGGAGCTCCGTCGATGTCGCGGCGGCGGACGGTTTGTCCGGCGCGCCGGTTCCGGCAGCGCCTCCCCGTTCGCTCGCGCCGGACGGTTCGGTGGCGGCCGCCGCGTCCGCGGTTTTCTGGGATTCGACCTGGGCCTCCCCGGCTTGGCGCTGGGCCGACGCGGCCCTGCCCTTCGGCTTTTTCTCGTGCGCGACCGGCTCTCCGGAAGAAGCCGCGGCGCTGGCGGCCTCCGTCCCGGTTTCGCCGGCCGCCTGCTTCACGGCCGTTTTCCTGGTCCTTCCCCTCCGCGTCGTCCCGCGTTCTCCGCTATCGGGCGGCATCCGTCAACCTCCTCCAGACATCCATCGCTGCTGCCTTGAGATCGTCGAGACCGCTGGCGTTCTCTATCGTAGCGTCGGCGAGCTTCCGCTTCTCCTCTTCGCCAGTCATCAACGCCTCGCGCCTCTCGATCTCCCCTTCCTCCCATCCCCTCGACGCCGCGGCCCACGCTCGCCTGCGCGCGATCGGCGCCGTCACAAAGACCAGCCTGTCACAGAGCCGGGCGCAGCCGGCCTCCACGAGCGTCGGCGCGTCCAGCACCAGCGCCTTCGACGCAAGCCTCCCCTCACGGGCCGCCCGGACTCTCTTCTCCATCTCCGCCCTGACCGGCGGGTAGATTATGCCCTCTGTAAGCTTCCGGAGCTCCGCCGGGTCGGGGAAGACCCTGCGCGCCAGCGCCGCGCGGTTTACCTTCCCTTCGAGAGTGAACACGGAATCGCCGAACTCCTCGCGCACCCGACGCCTTACCTCGTCCCTCTCGTACAGCCTCGCCACCTCCTCGTCGGCGGAAAACACCTCAGCCCCGGCCTCCTCGAACACCCGCGCCACGGTGGATTTTCCGGAACAGACAGTCCCTATCAGACCGATGACCAGCATCGAACGCGCGCCGATACGCGCCCCCCGTCTCCGGTCCCATATCCCTGCCGGCGCCTCCGGTCCGGTCCATCCGGGCCGTCATCCCCGGCCCTCCCCGCGGCATTATCGAAGACGCCCTTTACCTTACCGCCGTACGGTTCCCCCTCGCTTCCCCGTGGGGCAGGCGCCATCTCCCCCCCCCGCGCCGACGCGCTACCTTTTCGCTGGCGGCCCGAACCATATGCGGTTCGAGGCGCGGTCGAAGGCGAAGTATGAGAACAGGCGGAGGAACGGCACGCCCAGCACGCCCTGTCTGTATACCGGCGTTTCCCGACCCTCGGCATCGGAACCGATCACGTTGACGGTTCCGCAGTGGCCACGTCCATCGGCGTAGGCGAAAACCTCGACGTCCTTCCACCGGCCCCCGCCTTCCTCCTCTCCTCCGGCAGCCGGGTCCAGATTCACGGATATCCTGTGGACCGGCACCAGGCGCATCTTCCCGTCCGGCCCCTGCGCCTCCGCCCTGCCGGCATTCCTCTCGATGACGCGCTTTGCCGCCTTCGTCAGCGCGGCTTCGTCGGGGAAGACGAGCAGGGATTTATTGGATCCGGAATCCAGCATGAACAGGGCCTCGCCCGTGCCATCTACATTGAGCCGCACCACGAGCCTGAATATCTTCCTGGCGGGCGGGGGGACGAGCGGCAGCTTCGTCGCGGCCGGACCGGCAGCCGTCTCGATATCTTCGAGCGACCTGGCGATCCAGAATCGCCTCCCGCCGGGCTCCCACCCGAAGGCGGCGCCGCCGCAGAGGACATCCGCCCCCAGCAGGCCGTCGGCTCCGGTTCTGGCGAATATATCGGCCGCGCCCGAGACGACGGTCCAATCCTCGATCCCCGCGCCGCCGATGACGGCCTTTTCGAGCCGCCAGACGTCGCAACGGTCTTCCATCCGCCCGCCCAGTCCCAGGGCGATGCGCGCAACGCCCATATGCCTGGGCTGGAAGCGGGCGACGGCCCTCTCGCTCAGCACCGACACGCTCGCCCCGGTCTCAAGGACCATCCGGAGCGCATTCCCGTCGGGGCCGGGCATCTCCGCCACGTCCAACTGGCCCGTGGCGTCCCTGGCAATGGGCAGCTCGACCGGTTTTTCCGGCGCCGATATCCGGACCGGGAATGCCGGAAGGTCGGCCTGCCGGGCTGTCCTGCGCAACCCTCCTTGATCTTCCGCCGCGCGTCCTCCGGACGCAGCGCCGGAGCCTCCGTCGGCCCTCCCCTCTCCCATCCCGCCGGAGCAGCCGCCGAGGAATACCGCGAGCGCCGCCAGATTCAGGAAGCCGGTTGCCGAGGGCGGGATGAGCCGTCCGCCGCGCCGGAACGCGACCGCCGGGCGGTGCGGGAGGACGGGCGGCGAAGCGCTCATTTCGCCTCCAGCCATGTCCGCCCGACCCCCACGTCCACGGCGAGCGGGACCCTGAGTTCCATCGCCTTCTCCATACGGTCCTTCACGAGATCCTTCAGCTCTTCCGCTTCCTCGGCGGGCGCTTCGAACACGAGCTCGTCGTGTATCTGCATTATCATCCTCGACCGCCACGGTCCGCCATTCTTCCGGCGGTCCCTCAAGTCGGCGTGGATCGCTACCATGGCCTTCTTGATGAGGTCGGCGGCGGATCCCTGGAATACGGTATTGACCGCGAGACGTTCGCCCAGCTTCCGCGTTGCGTGATCCGGGCTTTTCAGCTCGGGGACGAAACGTCGCCTGCCTAGGATAGTCTCGACCCGCCCGCTGTCCAGCGCAGATGCGATTATCCCCCGCAGGCATTCGGCGACCTTCGGATGCCCCGCGAAGTAGGCGTCTATGATCCTCTGCGCCTCGGAGTTGCTTATGTTCAGCTCCTTTGCCAGGCCGAAGGCGGTCTGGCCGTATATGATGCCGAAGTTCACGGCCTTGGCCCTGGCCCGCTGCTGCCGCGTCACCCTGGAGAGCGGCACGTTGAAGAGCCTGGCCGCGACCGAGGCGTGAATGTCCTCGCCTTCGGCGAACGCCTTCAGCAGCGCCTCGTCCCCGCTGTAATGCGCCAGCATCCGCAGCTCGATCTGGCTGTAGTCGGCCGAAAGTATCCTCCAGCCCGGCTCGCCGGCCCTGAAAGCCGCCCTGATACCGCGCCCAAGATCGCTCTTGACCGGGATGTTCTGAATGTTCGGGTCCGAGCTGCTCAGCCTGCCGGTCGCCGTCTGCGTCTGATTGAACGAAGCGTGGATCCGGCCGGTCGCGGGGTGGATCGCCCCGGGCAGCGCGTCCACATAGGTCCCTTTGAGCTTGGCCAGTGAGCGGTACTCCAGGATGAGCTTCGGCAGGGGATGGATGGCGGAAAGCTCCTCCAGCGCCTCGGCATCCGTGGAGAGCGCCTTCGTCTTGCGGGTCTTCTTGGGCGGCTCGAGCCTCAGCTTTTCGTAGAGGATCTCCCTGAGCTGCTGAGGGGAGTTAACGTTGAAACGCTCACCGGCGACCCGGTATATCTCCTCCTCCAGCTCCGCCATCATGCCGCCCAGTTCCGCCGACATCTTCCGGAGCGCCTCCGCGTCCACAGCCACGCCGGTCCATTCCATGTCGGCAAGAACCTCGACCAGCGGCATCTCGATCTCGCGGAAAAGCCGCCCCAGTCCCTCCTTCTCGATCCTGTCCGACAGTACTTCGTACAGCCGCCATGCGATGTCCGCATCCTCGCAGGCATATCTGGCCACGGTCTCGACGGGAACCAGGTCCATCGTGGTCCGGTTCCGGCCGGATCCGATGACCTCTTCGGTCCTGAATTTCCTGTACTGCAGATATTCCATGGCCAGCACGTCAATGTTGTGCCCTTTCGCCCCGGGGTTCAGAAGGTAGCTGGCCACCATCGTGTCGAATTCGGCGCCCTTAAGCTCCACGCCGGCCCGCCGCAGGACCAGCATGTCGAATTTCAAGTTCTGCCCGACCTTCGATATCCTGGGATCCTCGAGTATCGGTCGCAGCCCTTCCAAAACGGCAGACCGGTTGAGGAGCCTTGTCCTCTCCGGTCCTTTGAGCGGGATGTAATAAGCTTGGCCGGCCTTCCATGAAAAGGAAAGCCCGATGATATCGGCGTCCCGCGGCCGCAGGCCGTCGGTCTCCGTGTCCACCGCGAACCTGGGCTGCTTCCGAAGGGCGCGAAGGAAGCCCGCCCACTCGGAGGCTCCGGCCACCGTTACGTAATCGGCGTTCGACTCCTCAACAGGCGCCGAAACGGTCTTCAGGAGGTTCTGCATCCGCAGCTCGCTGAGGATCGCCATAAGGCGTTTCGAGTCGGGCGGGCGTCTCCGGGCAGCAGCAAGATCCAACTTGACGTCCACGTCCGTTCGGAGCACAGCGAGGTCTCTGGAAGCCCTGGCAGCCTCGGCGAAGGCCCGCAGGTTCTCGCCTCTCTTGCCCTTTATTTCCCCAGCATGTTCCAGAACGGCCTCGAGTGATCCGTACCTGGCTATCAGTTCGCGGGCGCCCTTCTCCCCTATACCGGGCACACCCGGGATATTGTCCGAGGCATCTCCCATCAGGCCGATCCAGTCGGGAATCTGAGACGGTTTCAACCCCTTCTCCCGCTCGACCCCCGCCGCGTCCAGCAGCAGATCCTTCTGCGGATCGTACACCCTGACGCGGCCGCCAACGAGCTGGAGCAGATCCTTGTCGCCGCTTACCACCGTCACGTCCAGCCCCTGCCCGGCGGCCTGCTTCACCAGTGTGGCGATCACGTCGTCCGCTTCCACCCCCTCCACCCGGAAAGTCGGTATGTTGTAGGCGGCACACAACTCGATGATCCTCTCTACCTGCGGCCTCAGGTCCTCAGGCATGGGCTTCCGCGTCGCTTTGTACTCTGCATACCGACTCTTGCGTTCCGTCGGCCCCACCGGATCGAACACGGCAACGACGTACTCGGGCGAGTGCTTATCCAGGAGGGCCATGAACATCTTGGCGAACCCGAACACGGCGCCGGTCGGTTCGCCGGATGGTGAAGCCAGTTTCGGGTAGGCATGGTATGCCCTGTGGACCTGGGCGTGCCCGTCTATCAGGTATAGCTTCTCCGCCATGTGCAAGAG
>JAOACM010000161.1 GCA_026417845.1 Planctomycetota bacterium
ACGAACGCGCCGTCCTTCTGGATCATGACGCCGACCAGATGTGAGGAGGCATCGGCGGCGGCGTAGGCGAGATCGGTCTTCCCGTCCCCGTTGAAATCGGCGGCGGCGGCGGCGAAAGGCTTGCCCTTAACTCCCGGGACCGGTTTCGGATAGGATACTCGCCCGGAAGCCTCCTCGCCCGCGATGCCTATGGAAGATTCCTTGGGAGAACAGACCGCGATCTCAATCCGTCCGTCGCCGTTGAAGTCGCCGGCGCATATGTCGCTTATGCCCGTCGGCATCGGATAGTACTGGGGCGCTCCGAAGCCGCCCCTTTCTCCCTTCCCGCGCCTGTAGAGGGCAATCCTAGCGCCGCCCGGATCGGTTGCCAGAACATCGAGAGCGCCCCGCCCGCCTATGTCCGCCATGACGAACGACCGGTCCCCGCCTTCCTTCGACTCCAGCAGTGGATGGAATCTTATCCGGCCGAACCTCGGCTTTCCGGCGTTCGCTCCCTTTCCCTCTTTCCCGTCCGGAGCGATCCCGAGGGCCATGGCCTTCACCATGCCCGTGACCTGATGGATCGCCAGTATCCCGCTTGCCTTCGCCCCCGCTGACAACCGGGCCTGGGCAAGTGCGCGATACTTGCCCACATTGAAGCCGACATCGGCCGAGAACCCGCCTCCCGGTTTCTGTTCGCGCATCAGGAGACACCGTTCGGCGGAGGGGGCCAGCAGGAAGAGATCGGCGCGGCCATCGCCGGTGGCGTCGGCCAGGAATATCCCCTGGATCTCCCGTGAGACATTGGCCATCGCGACGGGATCGGAGATGCCGCCCTTGCCGTCCTGATGGAAGATATAGGTGGATCGTTCGCCCAGCAGAACGATGTCGGCCCTGCCGTCGCCGTTCACATCGCCGATCGCCAGCGCGTCCCTGGCGGGCGATCCGTCCTGGACCCGGAAAGTCCGCGCCTTGGCGAATTTGCCGCTTTTTTCGCCCGGTGCCACGCACAGCTCCCTGTCTCCGAAATAGACCAGATCGGGTCTGCCGTCGCCCGTCACATCGGCCACGACGAAACTCGTGACGCCCTTCTCCGTCAGGAACGGCTCACGCCTGAAGCGGAATGGATCGCCGAGCCTGTTGGGATCGTCCGGGTCCCGCTCGGCCTTCGCCGCGTCCTCGCGCATCCTCTCGGGCGTATTCTGCAGAAGGACCTCGATACGCGCCTTGCTGTTGTTTACCAGCAGCAGGTCGGTCCTGCCGTCATCATCTACGTCAGCAGCTCTGAGACTGTGGGTGGCGTGATCAAGCTTATATACCTCCGGCCCCGAAAGTTCGATATCCGGCGAATCGAATTCCGCCCCGCCCGCAGTCTCCCGCTCCCCCGCCGGCGCGACGGTCGGGAGAAGGGCGGCGAGCGCTAACGCGCCGGCCGCCGCGAGGCCGGGAGCCCCTCGAACGGCGGGAGCGGACCGGAAGGATTTTCCCAAGTGCGCCCCCTGAAGCCTTACTTCCCGCCGGCACGTCAAACCCCGATCCAGGAAGTTCCGCACGACGGCTGCCATCCCCGGAGGGACCGGCGCCGTATCTCTCCCTCCGGCATCCCCGATGCCCTTAGACATAATTCCTGTTCTCTCCATGGCCGCTCAGCCGCGATCCGCCGGCGGGATCCCGTAAACCGGCGTCCCCAGCGCATCCGCCAGACTGCATCCGAAGAAGAGACGAGGCCTTTGAGAATGCTGCCTCCCCCGTGCGCCGGCGAGCCGGGAGACACCCCCCTCTTCGTTTTCCCTTCCGATCCTGACTCGCAGCCCGGTCCGGCGATGGCGCGTGTCAGACCACGCCAAGCTTACGCATTATCTTTTCGGGCGGGGCGGGGGTAATGATCCCGGCCTTCAGCTTCCGGACGTGGTCTTCCGTATTTGCTTTCGCCTCGACAGACCACGCGTTATCCGGCCCGTCGGGGAGCAACAGGGCTGGAGATTCGAGCAGCGCCTTCCACAGCCAGCCCATGAACGCGGCGGCGTCCATGAGCCTGCACTCCGCCAACCCGACCTTGCCGGCCCTGGCGATCCCGGCCGCGTCCCACGCAGTCTCCACCTTCGACCCCTTCCGGTAGAAGTCCCGGGGCCCTGCCGGCGACTGGGTTACGCCGATCTCGACGGTTCTGCCGCCGTCATCCACCAGAGCGGTGCATGTGGCCATGTACGGCAGGCGCATCCAGTCTTCGACGGTGTGGACGGCGGTCTGCGTGCGCATGTCGGTGCCGAGCCACAGTATCTTGCCATCCCATTCGACCAGTTTCCCCCACGGCCCTCTCCAGTCGAATGTCGTGGCCCCCTCGCGCCAGGAATGGCCCGCGCAGAATTCCGCCGCCCTCTTCCCGACGGCCGCCACCGAATGCGTCGGGTGATCGCTCCTGAAGCGGCCCGGCCATTTGAGCAGGTAATTCGTGAGGCTACCCACGCGGCTGGGTGTCCTGTCCGGATGCCAGACCTCGCCGGTCGGCCCTTCGCTTGTCTTCGCAAACGTTCTGGTGAACGTAGGCACCGCCAGCAGGCCATCCGGACCGACCGCATCGAGTAAGGCCTCGATCACCCACCGCATCCCGAGATCCGGCGCCTTGTTGAGGTCGTGAGCCCTGGCCACTGAGGTGGCCCTGGAGTGCATCAGCACCACGTCGCCTTCCCTTATCCCAAGCGCGCGCAGGTCACGAGCCAAGTTCTCCCGGGAAAAAGCGCTCCCTTCGGTCGCCATACAGCGGGGACCTCCTCCTTATTCGCGAATCGTGCTGCCTCCTGCTCTTCCGCCGGCAGAGGCGAATCGCCGGCCAGCCACCCGCCGGCGCCCCGCCGTCCCCATGAGATTGCCGCCCCGCGGCCCGCGCGGCCTGTCCGGCGGATGCCGCTCGGCGGCTGGCGGCAACCGGCGCGGCCGCATGGGCGGACCGGGCGGAGACAACGCCTGTCCGGAAAGGATGCTGCCGGCGCCGGGTCAGGCCGATTCTATCTTGCGGACCCGGATCAGCGTCCTGCGGGCACGATGGCCGCGGCGTTTGCCCAGCGAATTCGTCAGCACCCGGTGGATGAATATGACCTTTTCTCCCAGGAAGTGCTTTTCGATAACGCCGATGACCCTGGCGCCGGAGATGTAGGGAGAACCGATCCTGACAGATCCGCCGTCGCCGACCATGACGACCTTGTCGAAAGAGACATCCGTTCCGACCTCACCGCGGATCCGATCCACCTCCACGGCCTCGCCTTCCCTCACCCGGAACTGCCTCCCGCGATCCTCAACCACTGCGAACATATTCCTCCACCTCGCTAATCTTCTGGAGAGCAGTCTCCCCGTTGCCCTTCGCGGCGCTCACCCTTATCTGCCCGATCAGCAGGGTCGGGTCCGCCACGATCTCCACGGTTATGCCGGTCTTGGCCTCCAGTTCCGCGATGCCCGCACGGAACCTGTTCTGCAGCGTCTGTGCGCATGACGGGCTGAGCCCCACCTGTATGCGCGACACTCCCGCCACGCGGGACGCCCTCCTTATCTCCCTCAGCGCGTCCAGCGCCACGCTCTCGTCGGATTTGACCATCCCGGATCCGCCGCACGTCGGACACTTATCGAAAAGCGTTCTCTTCAGGCTGGGCCTGACCCGCTGTCTCGTCATCTCGACCACGCCGAGCCGGGATATCGGCAGGACGGTGATGCGCGCTTTGTCCTTTGCCAGCGCCGCCTTTAACTCGCGCTCCACCTTCCTCCGATGCTCGGGCGATTCCATGTCTATAAAGTCAATCATCACCAGTCCGCCCACATCGCGCAAGCGCAACTGTCTTGCTATCTCGCGCGCCGCCTCGAGATTGGTCTCAAGTATGGTCTGGTCCATGTCGCGCCGTTCGCGGAACCGGCCGGTATTCACATCTATAGCCACGAGCGCCTCGGTCTGCTCAATCACGATCGAACCGCCGCTCGGAAGATTGACCTTGCGGTTGAACAGCTTCTGTATCTGATCCTCCACACCGTAGCGATGGAAAAGTGGCTCCTCGTCGCGGTACAGGATGAGCCTGGATGCCAGCGCGGGACTGGTCGCACTCAGAAAATCCCTCGCCTCTTCCATCGCCTCGACCGTATCGAGGACGATCTCCTCCACATCGTCGGTCAGCGCGTCCCTCATGACCCTGACCACAAGATCCGATTCGGAATATACGAGCGCCGGAGCCTTGACGGACATCGCTTTCTTCTTGATATTCTCCCACAAGGCCAGCAGCGAATCGAGGTCGCGCTTTATCTCCGCCTCCGACTCGGCCTGCGCAGCCGTGCGCAATATCACCCCCATATCCGGCGGCGGGTTCAATCTCTCCATGAGACGTTTCATTTCCTGCCGCTTCGCGTCGTCCTCTATCCGTTTGCTTATGCCGAGCCTGTTGACCGCTGGCATCAGTACAAGGTGCCTGCCGGGGATGCCGATATAAGTTGTCAATGAGGGTCCTTTAGTCCCTATTCCCTCCTTGGTGACCTGCACAAGGAGCTTCTGGCCGGCCTTCAACATCTCTTGGATCAGCATCCGCCGCTCGGCCCGGGGCTCTCCGTTCCTCCTCTGCGCGCGACGTTCCTCCCTTCCGCTCCCTCCACCTCCCGGCGGAAGCCCTCGCGCCGCAGCGGGATGGGGCGATCCGGCGGCACCGGATCTCCCGGCATCTCCTTCCGGCCGGGGCATCGGCGCGCCGTCAGAATGAATATGGATGGAGCCGCCACCGGCCGCGGCAGTCGCGGGGGCTCCTCCCGCCGCGATGGAGGCGCCGGCCGCGCCGGAGATCGGCGGAGGAGGGAAAGAGGGCGCCTCGATTGCCCGCTGTTCGGAAGATACCGGTAGTCTTCCGGAAGTCGAGGCCTCTCCGGTGCGTTCCCCCGGCGCCAGTCTTCGTCCGCGTCGCCGTCTGGCTCTTCCATGTCCGCTCCCGCCCCCTCCGCCTCCGATGACTGGCGCGGGCGCAGGGACATCGCCGCCGGCCGGACCGGCAGGACCGCCCGTCGGATCGTGCGGGGCCGGAGGCACCGGCGGCGGTTCGGACGATACGATGCCTTGCGGGCGCGCATCCTTTCCCGGCCGTCGCCTCCTTCGCCGACCCCTCCGCTCCGACGCTTCCCCCCGGGCGGAGATGACAGGGGCGGCGGCCGATCCTTCCATTGCGGGCGGTAGCGCGCCGGAGCATGGAGCGGCATCTCGTGCGGCCGATTCGCCGCCGGCGGCGGCCCCCGCCGTCTCCCTTCCAACGTGGGGGGCGGACTGTCCGGCAGCGGGCGATCCCGGCGGCCGCGCCCGGCCGGCATCCGGTTCCCCGGTGCTGCCGGCGACTTCATGGCCAGCGGCCGGAGCGTCAGCACCGACGCCTGCCCCGCGGGCCGGCTTCCTCATCAAGGCGTGGAAACCGCCATCCGGCGGCAGCACGTCGGAGGCGTGCAGGAACCCGTTCCGATCGGACCCAAGGTCCACGAAGGCGGCCTGCAGGCTGGACTCGACGTTCACCACCCGGCCGACATAGATGTTCCCAGCCATCCGCCGGCGGCTCCCGCGCTCCACGAATATGTCGCACAGGGCGCCGTTCTCGATCACCGCCACGCGCACTTCGCCGGGCTCCCGCGCATTCACCAGCATCATCTTCTTAGGCACGCGGACCGTCCTTTCGACCGGCGGGGTGGCCAGCCTCTCCGATCGGCGCCGCCCCGGTCGGCGCTCCACCCGCCGTCTCATCCATCACGCGCCCGCTTCCGTTTTCCGGGGCGCAGCTTTCCATCTCCACCCGAAGCCTGACGATCGAAACCCCGATCGTCTCATCAACCTTCCTGCCCGCTATGCCCGCCAGAACCTCATCGGCCCTGACGAACGCCCCCGGCAGGGGTCGCAGGCGCAACAGGATCGTCGTCCCGTCGAGTCTGACCTCGACCGCCGCGGGCCGCGCATCCACGAGACGCGGTTTCCCGCCGGCCGGCGCGCGCCGGAGTACATGCACCTTATCGGCGTTCAAAAAAGCCTCAACGTACTCCTTCGAGATTTTCCATCGCGCCCGGCTGAAATCCATGGCGTAGCGCAGCTCGCGCAATTTCCCCGGCCGCCGCCGGCATGGAATCGGGGCGACCCGATGCACGCCCAGCCCCGGCGGCAGATTTCCCCTGAGCCTCGACGCAATTTCGTCCGGAGACATTTCTCCGGCCAGTTCCAGCTCCGCTACGTCGTCCAGGGAAGCGACTCCGACCTCTATCGGCGCCGGGAAAACAAGGCGGGGACGCGGATTGAAGCCCTGCGTAAAACGAACGGGGATGCAGGCCCTGCGAAGGGCCCGACCGAAGGCCCTCGCTATCTCGAGGTGCGAAAGAAAACGCACCTCCGGCCGCTTTTCGAACCGGATCTCGACCTTCCCGCGTATGGAAGAACCATCGGCGAGCCGATTCGGCATCAGATCCGCCGGAGATAACTGCCGTCCCGGATCCCGGGCCCGGCCGCGCAGCAAACCATGACCGGATGAAAAGAGTCCGCACTATCCATTCGTTACCTGGGCGGAGCGGGCGCGGCTGGCGCGCCGCCTGCCTTTGCGGCCTCCGCCTCTTCGCCATACGGCACGAAGGGCGCGGAGTATTCATTGCGCACCCGTTCGATCGCCTTCGCAAGGTCCTCCCGCTTCTCGAAGTCTATGATGTTGGGCGTGATGAAGATCAGGAGGTTGCTGGTCTGGATATTCCTGGACTTGTGCCGGAAGAGACGGCCGAGTATCGGGATGTCGCCCAGAAACGGCACGCGCGTGTTCGTGTAACCTTCTGTTTCCTCTCGCAGTCCGCCTATGACTACTGTCTCCCCGTTGCGCATGAGGACTTTAGTTACGACGATCCGCTGCAGGGTCTGGGGCAGATCCAGGTTTATGCCGTCCGGCCCGATGTAGCGGAGGAAACCCGGAGGCACGCCGGTGGCGCCGCCGCCCACCGATACATCCAGCGTCTCAGTCTTGGGTATCAGCGTCATAAGTATGTTGTTGTCCGGGCCGGTCACGTGCGGGATGATCAGGAGCTGCACGCCCAGCTTTACCGGCGACCCGCCGGCCTCCCGGAAGCCGGATACGTTGCCACCGCCTTCCGTGTTGGCCACGAATGACTCGGCGTACCTGATCAGCCGCCCCACCTGTATCGTCGCCTCCTCGTTGTCCAGCGTTATGAGCTGCGGGGCCTGGATGATCCGCCCGTTGCTCCGGTTGCGCACCATCTCGAAAAAGAAATTGGTGTCGCCAAAACCCAGAGATCCCAAGGTCAGACCGGTCTGCGTCGGCGCCTGATTGAAAGCGTTAACCTTCCTTGCCAGCGTAATGTCGCCGTACCCCGCATCCTCAAGGATGCCGGTCACGGGGTTGCGCGTAGCGACGGGAATTCGAACCGCCGTTATGTCTCCGATAATGCTGTTCGCCAATCCGTTGCTTATGTCAAACGGAAATGCCGTCGAGAAGCCACTGAGGAACGATCCCCTGATCTGTATGCCGTTGGCCCACTTGACCCCCAAGGCCTCCTGGTCTTGGTCGCTGAGTTCCAGCAGCTTCATGGCGATATGTATCTGCTTCGGGGCGATATCGAGCTTATCTATGATGATCTGCATGGCGTCGAGTTTCTTCGCGGTATCGGTCACGACGAGCGCGTTGGCGCGCTTCTCGTAGGCGATCGTCCCGTTTGCCGACTTGACCTTGGAAAGCACATCCAGCAGCGACTGACCGGCGTCCTCCGTGGCCTTGCTTCCGGCCTTCTGGACGAACTCGGAGGTGAGCTGGGCCACGTAGCGCGCCCCCTCGGGCTGGATGTAGCTCAGCCGGAAGATGCGGGTCTCGAGCTGCGTCTGGAGCTTGTCGGGAGAAGTGATCCTGATCGTGTTGTGCTTTTCCGGAACCGTGACGAAATCCAGCGTCTTGACCACTATATCTATTGCGTCGTTCCACGGCACGTCTTCCAGGTGCATGGTCAGCGTGCCCTGGATCTCGGGCCCGATCACGATGTTCGCGTTGGCTTGGGTGGATATCATCGAGATGATATCGCGTACGTCGGCGTTGGTGAACGTCATGCTGACGCGCTCGGGGCTGTCGAGCACGAGAATCTTGTCGCGCAGGCGGCTGTCATCCACGACGAGCTTGTACTTGCGGGCGATAAGATCAACGACCGCGCGCCAGTGCACATCTTCTACCTTCAGCGATATCTTGAGCAGCTCATCCTTGGGTTTGAGCACCATCACGTTGATGCCGCTGACCTGCGAAATGTACTCGAGCACCTGCTTCAGCGGCTTGTCTACTATATCCAGGCTTATCCGGCCGGCCTCAGTTATCCGGCCCTCAGCTCCGGATAGCGCCGCTTTGACGCCCTCGATCTGTATTACCTTCTCCTCCCGCTCGCCCGCCCCCTCTTCGCCGCCCGATGCGATTGGCGGGAGATGCGTTGCCGCCGCGACCGCAAGAGCGATCCCGATGTATACGGGTCCCGCATATGAGTGCGGGAATGCCTTCCACGGGTACCCGTTCGAATTGAGTTTCTTGCTCAAGAGATTATCCTCCCCTCCTGATCCGCCAGCCGGTCCCTGCCCATACGGCCCGGCGGCGGCATTTCCCCTGCTGACGGCACGATTCGCGGCCCGAGCCGACTTCTGCGCTCCGTGAACGATCCAGCCTCCGCCGCCCTGCCGCATTCTCCGACCGACTGCGCCGTCCTGCTCCCATACCCGCCCGACCCGTCGCTACGGCTGCAGCTTGACCTTGAACCCCTTGTAGCGACAGATGATTGCCCCGGGTCGGATCTCTTCTATCAGAATATCGGCTCCGGGCACCGTGC
>JAOACM010000162.1 GCA_026417845.1 Planctomycetota bacterium
CCCTTAGAGCTTGGCGGGCGAAGGCGGATCATACCCGCAGATCTCAATACGAGCCTGCTTCCTAATTGTTTTCCGCCCCCAATATGCTGAGGCGCAACGGGCTAAGCGGACCCATTTGTAGTAGCGCCATCGCTGTCCCGTTCGGGCGCACCACTGCAAATAGCAGCCGCCGTCTTGAACGCGGCAGACAAGTGCGCCTGATTCTCAAAACCTCAAGCGCGAGACTCAGGTCCTCGATGCCGCCTCCCTTTCCGTCCGGAAGGTTTCTTGATGGGATCTCAATACATGGGGAACCTGGCGATTACGGCGTGCATCCAGACGCGATGACCTCACGGCGTAAGGGAAAACCGCCGTACGAGCGATTCGACGACTTTGCTTCCGTCCATCAGGCGGAAGCGTATGGCGTAGTGCCTCCGGCCGCCAGGGCCGGGCCGGACGCTGCTTCCACCCGCCGCGCCGCGGGCGGGGCCCGCTTTCAGATCGAACCGGAAGACCGCGTCGTCCTGCGGTTCCAGCTTCAGCTTCCAGCGGCCCAGCAGCCGTCCCCTGTCTGCATCCGGCGCAGCAAGCTCCAGCAGGGACGCCTCCACGCGGCACCTGTCGGCGTAGTGGGCCGGATCGGCGACGACCCGGACGCGGACCCCGGCCACCGCCCTGCCATCCGCCTCGCTCCAGCCGGCATCCTCCACCTCGGCGCGTAACGCCGGGCCGATCTCCGCCTCGAATGCCCGCCTGTCGAACTCCTCGCCGGTCCTGTCGTGCGCCAGAGTCAGCGCCACCCTTATATGCCCCGGCCGGGATATGAAGAACTTGTCGAAGAAGCACCGCTCGTAGGGATACCGTCGCTCCCGGACGTTCAGAGCCGGTCCCTGTACCTCGAGCAGCATGGCGACATCGCCGTTCGTCGCTTCCTTTTCGTCGAGGTTTTCGCCGACGGCATACACGCAGGCAAATCCGTAGGCCAGATATGTCAGCCGCACTCCGGCGAGATACGGCCGCGGATCGTCCGGCGGCCGGTGCTTTTGCGGGGGAATTTCTCTGGCCAGGGCGTAGGTTTCTTCGGGTGTGAGTTTCGAGCATTCGACAGGATCCAAGACGGGCAGATCGTTTCCCGTTCCGGTCCGTCCGCCGCCTGTTGGCGAGCATCCGGCCGGCAGCCACGGGAGCGCGATAAGGGCCGATGCCAGCGCAGTGCGGAAGCCGGTCAGATCGCGGTCGCGCATGGGTCTCCGATTCTCCCCCGATCGTCAATCGCCGTAATTGTTTGCCGTCCCATATCCTGGAGTACAGCGGCGGAGCATAATTCGTTTGTGGTAGCGCTATTGTTGTCCCGCTCGAGCGCGCCACTGCAAGTAGCAACCTCTGCCCGGATGCGGCAGACAATTACCGGCCGCTGCGCGCCCCCTCCTCTTTTATGGAAGGGAAAGTACCGCCCCTCCGCCAGGCGATGCTTTCGGGGCGCGCGCGGCGGCCGCATCCGGGCCGCCCTGTGTCAGGCGCGGGGGCGCGCCACCGACAGCAGCGGATGACGCTCGGGCTCCCGCCGGAGGCGCTCCAGCAGCGACCGGACCTCCCCTGCCCGTCCCCCGCCGACCAGGACGATCTCCCGCGGCTCCAGCAGCTTCCTTGCCAGATCGAAAAAGGCGGCCCATTCGCCCGCCGTCGCGACCCGCGGCGCGTGGGGGAATGCCAGCGGAAGGGAGACGCCGACCGCAGCCGCCTGCCGGCGGAATTCAACCGCCTCCCAGAGACCGCTTCCTTCCGGCTCGATCCGCAACCCCGCCCGCTCGAACCAGCCGTCCCAGTCCCCCTCCGGCCCCGGTCCCTTGCCTGTGGCTGGTGCTGGCCGGCGGATAACGCCGGCAAGGGTTATGGGAATGCCGGCCGACCTGGCTTCCGATCCTATAACGGCAGCCGCGGCTTCGAATATCTCCAGAGCCGCCCGGATCCGGTTGGGGTCCCGCCATAGGGCAGTGCTGCCAGCCTCTATCGCCGATCCGAGGCGGGTCAGGCAGGAATCCAGTCCGGCCAGATAGACCGGATATGTGCCGGGCCGCCTGCCTCCGGGCGCCTTCGCCGCTCGCTCTACCTGGAACCTGGCTCCCAGCCTTCCGGCGGCCGCGACCCCGTCCGCGACCGATCCCGGGCTGGCGGGCGGGAGCCGCGACAGGTCTACCGCTACCGGCGTCGCCTCCTCGATCCCCCCCGCGCCATCGCTCTCCCAGCGGATCGCTACGGACATGCCTTCGTGCAGATCGGCGTCGGCCAGGAGCACCCCGGCGGCGTCCGGTTCGGCGGCCGGTCCCGTCAGATGCGCCATCCGCACTGGCGGCCGGCCCAGCGACTCGGATGCCGCCGCCCATCTCGCGATAACCGCCTTGGATGCCGACGGGCGGCCGCATATCTCCAGGCAGGGGAAGACCCGCCAGGACGACTCCCGGCGCGCCTCGAGCAGACAGCGGAACAGCGCGTCCAGCCACTGACGGCCGCGCAATGCCAGCGCCGCCTCGATCCCGCACAGATGCAGCTCCGAGCACCCCGCCGCGGCCGCGGACGCCGCTGCAAAAAGGACGGCCGCTTCTTCCAGCCAGGCCTCAGGCCCGGCATCAGGCGACGGCGTCCACCTCGCGGCCGACCGCCGCGGGATCGGCGCCGTCTCGTTCAGTATCCCTATCTCCAGAGCTTCGCGCACCTCGCGGCTGTTGTCCGTCGCGCGGCGCCGCGCGGCGGATATCTCCGGCCACATCCCGCACGGGTCCGTTGTCGGGCCGGACCGGAAGGCTGTCCGCCGCAGGGAATAACGGCCGGACGGCAGCCCCCGCCGTTCGATCTCCATCCTGGCCAGCTCGTGGATCGTGCCGGGCGATACGGTGCTCTCGCCGAGCGCCACCAGCTTCCGCTCGACCGACCTGGCTATCTCGCGCGCGGCCGCGGCCGGCACGTCTGAGGCGATCATGCCGGACGCGAGACGCTCCCTGTCCCACTGGGATGATGCCGCGGGGCCGGATCTGGGCGATGGAGCCACCCTGAGCGTCCACAGGAACGCCGCCTCCCGCCGGGCATGCTCCCGGTACCGGGCCGCGACATCGGCGTGTCCGGCCTCTCTCAGGAGGCTCTCGACCATTTCCCGGACTTCCTCCGTCGCGACCATCCGCCGCCCCTGTCTGCCAAGGAAATGCACCACCCCCCTGGCTATCTCGACCCCGAAATCCCCGTGTCTCTCCCTCCCGGCCGCCGCCGCCGCCCGCGCTATCGAGCCGGCCAGCCTGGCCGTGTCGAACTCGACCACCCTCCCGTCCCGCTTGCGGACGAGCGATGGGCCGCCGATCGGATCCATTGGCCGCTCCGACAACACGATGGGGACCGCGCTCCGGCCGCCCCGAACCCCTCCCCGCGGGCGCAGCGCCGGTCACTCGTCCTTCGCTTTTCTGGAGGTGGGCTGGGGACGTTCCTTCAGGATTTCCTTCAGCACGTCTTCGAATCCCGAGACGTCCCGGAATTCCCGGTACACGGACGCGAACCTGACGTATGCGACCTGGTTCAGCTTCTTCAGCCTCTCCATGATCCTTTCGCCTATCTCCGACGATGGCACCTCGCGATCGAATTTCTCCATTATTTCGCTTTCAACTTCAGAGACCAGAGCCTCCCTCTGTTCTTCGGAAACGGGGAGCTTGCCGCAGGCCTTTTCCACTCCGGACTTCAGCTTGGCACGGTCGTACGGTTCTCGCCGTCCGTCCTTCTTGACGACCTTCAGCGGGCTTTCCTCTACCCTCTCGTAGGTGGTAAACCTGCGCTTGCATGCCAGACATTCCCTGCGCCTCCGGATTGCCGCGCCGTTTTCTCCCGGACGGCTGTCCACCACCCTGTCGTTATCCTCGCGGCAGAACGGGCAACGCATGTCAACCCCTCCCCTCCGATACGAATTCGGGCCCCCCGATATCCGGCCATCATCTGCAGACACCTTAGCAGATCGGAAGAACCGGGGCAAGACGCTATTGGTCTCCCAGAGCCGGTTGCGATGCCCTTGGACGGGAGCGGGATTTGCGTGGCTGGCGAGTGGTCTTACTCCGGCTCTTTAGAGAGAACTCTTTCCCGCCAGATAGCGTTTTTCGCGATTTTTACCCAAGGCGTTTTTTCAGAGAGCGCCGGAGGCAAGCCTGCGCGCGCCAAGCCCGCAACCGCCCGTCGCGTCCTTTCTGACAAATGCTCCCGCAGGCCAACATCGCAACCGGTTCTTGCCGGGGCGATTACGTTTCCGGACACTCGGGCGCAGAGAAGTGGACGCTGCGTTTCCACTCCACCAGAGGGGGGAGACAGATGCCTGCAAGGATGCCGGCGCTCCCGGCATTTACGGCCATGCACCCTTCCGCCCGTGATCAGGATTCGTCTTCTGGCCGAAGCGGAACTGCACGGGTATAATTCCCTTCTCCATCCCCGGCCGCGGCTTCTCCCTCATCCGCGCCGGGCCGGGGTGGGCGAAGGCGCCACGGGAGAAGGGGGAAAAAGGACCTGAGCATGAGCGAGGAAAAGACGCGGGGCAGGAGCGGAAGGATCCCGAGCGGGCGGGGCGGTTCCGGGCCGGAAGACGGAGAGGAGGCCCATATCCCGATGCCGTCGGGGACCATACTTGAAGACATCGGAAACGGCACGGAGGCCGACACCTTCGTCGCGGCCGGCGTGGACGTATATAAACCAGGCCTGCCACCGGCACCGGTTCAGGAGAAGATCCGTGAACTGATAGGGATGTATGGTTCTACAGAGGACGAGCCCCTTGCCATGGACATGATCGTGCAGGTCCTGAAGCTGGTCCGGGACGGGGCGACGCATCCGGAGTGGCGGATGCTGTCTACCGCCGTTCGGGAGCTCAGACGGGCATTCAAGCTGTTCCGGCCCTACAGGAACGTGCGCAAGGTGAGCATATTCGGGTCGGCGCGCGTGCCCAGGGGCGCGCCCGAGTACGTTCAGGCGATGAATTTCTCGGCCGAGATGGTGCGGCGCGGGTTCATGGTCATAACTGGCGGCGGACCGGGAATAATGGAGGCCGGACACGGCGGGGCCGGAAGGGAGAGGTCATTTGGAGTCAACATAAGGCTCCCTTTCGAACAGCGCGCGAACCCGATAATAGAAGGCGACGAGAAGCTGATAAACTTCCGCTACTTCTTCACGCGTAAGATCACGTTCGTGCGGGAAGCCGACGCCATCGCGCTGTTCCCTGGCGGGTTCGGCACACACGATGAGGGCTTCGAAGCGCTGACGCTCGTGCAGACCGGCAAATCCCAGATGATACCGATCGTCTTCATAGACAGACCCGGCGGTACATACTGGCGAGCCTTCGCCGATTACATCGCCCGCTACCTCCTGAAACCGGGTTACATAGAAGAAAGCGACCTTTCGCTGTTCAAGGTGACCGATGATGTCGGATTCGCCTGCGACGAGATATGCGGATTCTACCGCCGGTACCATTCGCTGCGTTACATCGGCGACGACCTGGCGATACGCATGACTTCTCCGTTGACGGAAGAGACGGTCGGACGCATGAACGCCGGCTTCAGCGACATAGTGGAGGCGGGACATATCCGGCAGGTTCAGGCGTCCGCGCGCGAGAACAGGACCGAGCCGGAGATCAAATCGCTCCCGCGACTCCGGTTCCGCTTCAACCGCCGCTCGTTCGGCCGCCTCCGCCAGCTGATAGACGAAATCAACCGGGCCTAGTGCGGCGGCGATGCGGAACGGAAGGGCTCGGACGGTCAGATCCCTGGCGCGCGGTCCCGTCTGCCTGGTCGTGGGGTGTCGCCGGACGTCTCCGCGCCTTCCATGCGGCAGCATTCGGTCCGCGCCGGCTGGCGGCCGCTGGCGCCGCCGGGAATATGCCGGCCGCCGTACGCGTGCCGGTAATACCGCCTCCTATGTCTGGCACAGCGGGTAGAGCGGTTCCGTTCGTGCGTGCTTTGTTGTCGCCCCGGTTCGCGCGCGCTACAGTAGTACCGCTACCTGAGAGCGGCAAACAATTACGCGCGCGGCCGCAGGGATCGCCGTCGCCGCCCCGGACCGACCGGGCGGATGCGGCCGGCCAGCTGGATAAAAACCATAACAGGGAGAATCGCCAGAAGGGGCATCGAAGGAGCGATGGGCGCGACGATCCGAGTCGGACATTCGCCTGATCCGGACGACGCTTTCCTGTTCTGGGCGCTGCTGTCCGGCAGGATAGATACCGGCGACCGCAGATACGAGGAGCGGCTCTACGACATAGAGACGCTCAACCGCATAGCGCTCGAAGGGACTTACGAGGTCACGGCTATATCGGTTCATGCTTACGCGTATGTCGCGGACAGGTATGAGCTGCTGCCTTATGGCGGAAGCGTCGGCGACCGGTACGGGCCGGTGCTTGTCGGAAGGCTGCTTGCGGCGGCGGAGGTCGCCGCCTCGGGCGATCCGGCGGCGTGGCTGCCCGGCAGGGTCGTTGCCGTGCCGGGTCTCCTGACCACGGCATACCTGGTGCTCAAACTGATGAGCCCGGCCTTCAGGGAGCGGGTCGAACCGTTCGATTCGATCCCCGATGTCGTAGCCGGCGGTGAGGCTGACGCGGGGCTGCTGATCCACGAGGGACAGCTGACGTATGAGGATCGCGGGCTGTTCAGACTGGCCGATCTCGGCGAATGGTGGCATTCGCGGACCGGCCTTCCGCTGCCGCTGGGTGCCAACGCCGTGCGCCGCGATCTTGATCGCGGCCTGATCGCGGGCATATGCGGCGACATGAAGGCCAGCATTGAATACGCCATGGCGCACCGCGAGGAAGCGCTGCGGCACGCAGTACAATTCGGGCGCGGCCTTGATATCGCACGCGCCGACCGTTTCGTCGGGATGTACGTCAACGATTTCGCCTTGGATTACGGCGAATCCGGCAGGAACGCGATCAAGACGCTCCTGGATGAAGGGTGGAAGGCGGGGATCATACCGCGGAAGGTGGACGTCCGATGGGCACAATGATCGCCCTCTCGACATGCCACCCGTCGGCCGACGCGATCCTGGCCGACGGGGACATCCGCGCGTTCCGCGCCGCGAGGATCGGCCCGGTCGAGATCCGGCTGGACATGCTGGAGGATATCGGCGAGGAGGCCGTCCGCCGGCTGGTGCGCGCGCTCGCTCCGCCACCGGGATGCATAGCTACTTTCCGCAGGCGTGAGGAGCGCGGGCCGGGTGCGCCCGATACTCGCGCCAGCGGACTGGACGAAGAATCCCGGATACGGCTGCTGGAACTGGCTGCAGTGGAGGGCGCATCGCATGTGGATCTCGAACTTGCCTGCGCGTCGGCGGCGCGACGGATCAGGCGTGCCGCCCCGACGGTAAAGATCATACTCAGCTTCCACGACTTCCGTGGCATGCCGGATGACCTGCACGGGATTTTCTCCCGGATGCAGGAGGCCGGAGCCGACGTCGCCAAGGTAGCGGTTACGGCCCGGCGTACGGAGGACAACTGGGCGATCTTCCGCTGCCTGAAGGAAGGCGCCGGCGGGAAGATCCCTCGCATAGGCATATGCATGGGGCCGGACGGCCTTCCAAGCCGCGTACTGGGTGGTCTGTTCGGCGCCTGCCTGACGTACGCGTCTCCATCCGGCGCCGGCGGCGGGAATGGAGTCGACGACCGGCCCGGGAAGCCGTCTGCGGCAGACTTAGGGAAGGCGCCTGTCGCGCCGGGTCAGATACCATGGCGGACAATGGCCGGCTCATATCGCGCCCATCACATATCGTCATCCTGGCGCGTCTATGGCGTGATAGGGAATCCCATAGCCCACTCGCTTTCGCCCGCGATGCACAACGCGGCCATGGCATCGCTCGGACTCGATGCGGTCTACGTGCCATTCCGGGTGGAAGGGAGCAGGGAAGAAGTCCGGCGCTTCCTTAATTTGGCTTCCGAAATACCTGTCAGCGGATTGTCGGTAACGACTCCTCACAAGGAGGCCGCGCTGGCCTGCGCGGCCGAAGCCGAACCGCTGGCCAGACGGATAGGCGCGGCGAACACGCTCGTTCCCAAGGCAGACGGTTCCTGGGCGGCGTACAACACAGACTGCGGCGCGGCGATAGCTTCGCTTATTGCCGCGATATCCGGCGCGCCGACCGCCGTACCGGGCGCATCAGCAGTCTCCGTCCCACCGGTTGTTTCCGGACAGGCGACGGCCTCCGGTCTGGCGGCTCCGGAGACCCCAGGCGGCCGAAGCGTAACGGCGGTGGAGCCCGTGGAGCGGGGAGGGCCGGAAGCCGGCGGGCCGGAAGCCAGCCGGCCGGACGGTGGCGTGAATGTTGCAGAAGTATCACTGGCCGGGCGGGAGGTACTGCTGCTCGGCGCGGGAGGTGCGGCTCGGGCTCTGGCCGTCGGGCTGCTTGACGCGGGCGCCAGGCTTTACATCTGCAACCGCGGCTTCGAAAGGGCGCGGATTCTTGCGCACGAAACCGGCGCGAAGGCCGTCAGATATGATGAGCTGGACGGGCTGGGCTATTCAATCGTCGTGAACGCCACGTCGGTGGGGATGTATCCGGATGTGGAGGAAACCCCGCTTGAGGCCCGGCTGCTGCCCCGAGGCGGCGTAGTCTTCGACACCATCTATATACCGGCGAAGACCAGGCTGCTCAGGGAGGCCGAGGCCGCAGGATGCCTGATCCTGAACGGTGTGGACATGTTCGTCAGGCAGGGTGCGGCACAGTTCGCCATATGGACCGGCCGGCCGGCGCCGGCGGATGTCATGCGGCGGGCCGTGGAGGAAGC
>JAOACM010000163.1 GCA_026417845.1 Planctomycetota bacterium
AGCAACCTGATCCTGGGATTGGCGAGAGTCCGGACGTACGAACAGAATTCCACCCAGAAAAGATCAGGGGCGACCTTTCGAGCGGCATGCAGAATACCGAGCCCGGTTTCAATGTCTTTTTCACGTTCAAACTCAATCCATCCATCCTGCAGATCAGCCGGATAATCCTTCATGTACCGCGGCAGATCCGCCCTCGAAATATTCTCCGCCTCAGACATCCATTGCCCCGCCGCGATCAAAACTCTCCTCATATATATCCGGCGGTCTTCCGGATCTTCCGGCAGGAACCGCGGATTGCCAAACGCTGACATGGCGAGGGCCTTCAGGAAGGGAGGCGAGATTTTCCCGCCTATCAGTTCCCGCGCGAACGGAGCAACGGTCTTTATCACTCGGTCGCGTTCGTCCTTCAGCTCATAGAAATCTTCGCAGAAAACGATAATGTCGCTTCGCATCACGAAGGCAAGCACTCCGGCACGGACCTCGGCGTCCTGATCCTTTTGGAGATGCTTTCGCAGGGAGTAGCGCGGATCGCTTTCGCTCAGGGCGTTTCTGAAGCACTGATCCCACATCGCGAGCTGCGCAAGGGTCTGCGCTGCAAGCCGGCGAATCTCAAGACGCTTCGAGTCCAGAAGGGCGAAGGTTCTGATTGCGGAATCGAAGTTGGTCCCATACGTAGATTTGCCTCTGGCCATAGCATCAAGGGCAACCTGGCACAACCGGATTGCCTCCTTCATTTCGAGGTCCTCGTCCTGCCCGCCGAACAAGGTTCCTCTGGACATGGCGATCGCCAGACCAAGGGCTATGAAAATGCGCTTGTCCATCTCCATCCCTCCGCCTATCGCCTCTCAATGACGAGGATTACATCGGCCCCGTCCCAGACGTCCGGACCGTCGGGCGAGGTCGAGAACCTGCCGACTGGAACGGTAATCTGAGTCTGTTGATCTCCGGGCAGCAAACTGGTTGCCGCCATCGTTTGCCCCACCCTTCAGAGTGAACGCGCTCCCGCCGGATTGCGTTTCCCGCGATTTTTTACCCCAGGCAGTTTTCACATAGTACCGAAGGTAAGCTCGTGTGAATCCTGCCCGCAGCTATCCGTCAGCTCCTTCTGACAACCGCCCCTGCGGACCAACAGCGCAACCAGTTCTATACGGGCGGAGCGTATCCATTTGCGCGATGCGCTGTCCTCCCGGATCGGGCTCACCGCTGCAGGCGGCAGCTGCCGCCTGAATACAGCAAACAATTACAAAGACGTTACGTATTACGTCCTGAACATCCGGCCCAGGCTTCTGCCCATAAGCGCGGAGGCGGCGAGCAGCGACAGGGCCATAAGCACCATGCAGACCAGCCCCAGAGCGCAGGCGACGGAATCGCCGACCCCTGGACGGCTGAAGAGAGTATATATCGCCTTGGTAATGGGGAAATCTGCCGGACGGGTAGCGAGTATCAGCGAGTCGGAAACCTCCAGCATGGCGAAGCTGAAAGTCAGTATCGCGCCGGCAAGGACGTTGGCGGCTATCAGCGGGACGGTGACTCGGCGGAGCGCGCCGAAGGGATTCTCGCCCAGGTTGCGCGCGGCCTCCTCCAGGCACACAGGCGTCTGCTCGAACCCCGCCGAGCAGGCCCGGACGCTGTATGGCAGGCGCCGTACCGCGTAGCTCATCACGAGAAACGGCGCCGCCCCGATCGAGCCGAGCAGGGGCCCGAAAGCTGCCACGTACCCGAAGGCCAGCACGATGCCGGGTACGGCAAGCGGGGCCATGGCGACCGCGTCGAGCAATCCCCGCCAGCGCCACGAACCACGATGGACGACGAAGGCGATCGCCAACCCGAGCACGACATCTATCGCGGTGGCGGCCGTCGCGTAAAGCAGGCTGTTCCTTATGGAATCGGCTGCGACGGGGAACGAAAACGCCTCGACCATGTACTCCAGCGTCCAGCTTTCAGGCAGCGCCGTCATGCCCCACCGTCCGCCGAAGGCCGTCAGAGCCACGGCCAGGTGGGGCAGGGCCGCCAGCGCCGAAATCAGGACGAACAGTCCGCTTGCCGCCAAGCCCCGCGCGCCGCGCAGAGGCCGGAGGGCCGCCGCCGCGACCCCCCTGGCAGGCGAGGCCGTCCCGCCGACGAGGCGGATCGCGCTGCGGGCCGCGGCGAACACGCCCAGCGCCACGGCAAGGACGACGATCGCCAGCGCCATACCTGAAGGGTCGGTGTGCAGGTCCTTTACGCGATCATACACCTGCTTGGCCACGAGTTCCTGATATTCGAATACCAGCGGCGTACCCAGATCGGTAAAGGCGAACACGAACACAAGCGACCCGCCTGCGAAAAAGCCGGGCATGGCCAGGGGAAGCGTAACTTTCAGGAACGTCTTCCACGGAGGCGCGCCGAGAGAAGCAGCGGCTTCTCTCAGCGATGGGTCTATGTTGGAGAACGCCGAGGCGAGGTTAAGCACCATGATCGGATAAAGATGGAGCGCCTCAACAAGGACTATACCCTCGAACCGTCCACCCCCGAGTATATCAAGCGGTTCGGAGATCACGCCCAACGACAACAGGATGGCGTTGAGCAGGCCGAAGCGCGACAGGATCCGCCTGATGCCTATCGCTCCGACGAAGGGGGGAAGTATCAGCGGGAGCAGAATAAGGCCGCCGCAAAGAGTCCTGCCCGGGAAATCGCGGTATGCCATAAGATAGGCCAGCGGTATGGCCATTACGGTCGTTACGAAAGTAACCCAGAACGCCAGCCACAGGCTGTTGAGAAGCCATCGCCATTGCGGAGATCCGGCGCGGAACAGGCCGGCCATGTGGACGACCGTCCAGCATGCAGGGCGCACAACGACGCGGTCGCCGCGCCCTGGCAGGGAGTCCGCGGCGAGGCCGTTCAGGCGCCGCAGCTCCGCCTCTGTCGTCCCGTTAGCCTCGGCCAGCTTCCGGAACGCCGCGGCCCTGGCCCGCTCGTCGGCCCCGGCAGGTACGTCGAACGGGACCGCCAGCTCGGGGTCCCTGAAGGCGCCAGCCAGCGACAGGATCAGGGGACAGGCCAGCCCGACGGCAAGAAAGCCCGTCAGTGCGACCGCAGCCGCCAGGCTGGCCATCCGCCGGAACGTAACCGCCCGCCCGCTTTCCACGACTCCTCCGCTCCGATACGCCCGCTGTGGAAGCCCCGCCGGCCGGGGGATGCCTGCCGGCCTCCCCGGCAGATATTACCTTCGCTCAGAGCCTGACCAAAAACTCCCCAGCGCCCAGGTTCCGGCGGCGTCCCGCCAGATCCGGCCGGAGGTCTCCGAACAGGCACCACGGGGCACGGCAGGAGCAGTTACCGGTGGCTGCCTTACCGGCATTTCCTTTTGCCTTCCGGCCGGCCATCAGCGACTCCGCAGATCGAAAACCCGCCCGGCATCCGCCGTGCCGGTAAGTTTCCGCCGGAAGATGCGGCTCCATGTCCGCCAGCTGCGGCCGCCGGGAGACCTCCCCGGCGCCGGATGGCAGATTTATAACGGAGCATCTCCGCGCCGGGAAGTTCACGTCACATGTTCCCGGGGCTGCGCGCCCCCTTTTCGCGCGCCGCGAAGCTTATCGAGAAGCCGGGTGATGGCTGCCCTCGATTCCGCGCGCCTGTGGTGACGCCACAGCGAAAGCAGGAAGACCGCGTTTCCAAGCCCGAAGGCGGCAGGCATGACCGCCCACTCGACGAGAGTCCGGGCGGCACGCAGTGCTATTCCGAGCAGAAGGGCGGGCGGCAAAGAGATGCCAACCGCGGCCGCGGCAAGGAACAGTCCGCGCCAGATGCACCGGGGAAGCCGCCAGGGGCGGGGATCGCCGGCGCACAGGGAAAGCGCTATCCCGGAGACGGCCGGGTACAATACGAGATCGGCCGTCAGGCGCCTGATACCGTCGGGCGGAGCGAGCAGCAGCGAGATCGCCGCCAGAACTGCCGGCGGCAGCAGTCCGGCGGCGCCAAACAACGGGGCTTTACCCGGCTGCTCCAACCGCAGGGCCAGCCAGATGCCCCCTGCCACGCCCAGGCAGCTGAATGCCGCTCCGGCGGCTAGGCGGGCGTCGGCAAGCCAGGACGACCATGCGGCGGACGCAGCCAGCGCCGGAGGTATCAGACCGCACGCAGCTCCGATACCGGCGGCCGACCAGCCCGCCATCCCGCCCATCGGGGAAGGCAGTGGACCCGACGACCGGGAGCCGGGGCGGACCGGGGGGGCCACCTCCCGTCCGGCAGACGGACCGCCAGCCTCCGGACCGGCCGCTGCTGGAGCGCTCATGAACGGCTTCCCTTGGTAGTCGCGGACGAAGACTTTGGCAGCGTCGCAGCCCCGATGACCCTGATCCCCTCGGACGTGCCGCGGGCATGGAGTTTCTCCAGATCGGCGCCAAGGAAGCCGACCAGAGCGGCGTTATTCACGGCGGTGTCGAGCACTTCCATTATAGCTGATCCGAAGCCTGCGGAACCGGCGCCCGCGAGGTACAATGCCACCGGGTGCGCCGCCAGAACGAATATCCGCTCCACGCCCAGTCCCACGAGCACGGCCGCCGCCCCCCAGAAGGCGGCGCGCCAGAGGCTTCCCCCTCGCATGCCGCGAGCGTACCCCGTTCCCGCGCCGGCGATCGCGCCGGGCACGCAAAGAAGGACCCATCGCGCCAGGACGTGCGGCGGCTTCAAAAACACGTTCCGGGTGCTCGCGAACACGGCCCCGCCGATCCCGCAGAACACGGCGCCGAGCATGGCAGGGAGGAATCCGCCGCCGCATGCTCCGAGTATAAGGCCGTTCGCTATCCACAGCCCGGCCAGCCACTCGCCGTCCGGCCAGTACGCCTCGTACAAGCCAGGCGGCACCGCTGCGCCGCCGCCCGACATCGCGGCCGGGATACATCGCGCCGCCTCGATCGCTCCGCCAGCCAGGAAGCCGGCAATCCACGCCCACCGAGCCAGACCCGGCCGGAAGGGGGCGCATCCCCCGCCGCCAGCTGTCTCCTCCAGCTTTCGCGTCTTCCGTTCCTTCTCGGGATCAGAGATCCCGCCTGCCGGACCTGATTCGTTGTTCCCACCGCCAGCCCCTGTATTCATCATCTCGCCCTCCCGATCCTTCCGGTCCTCCGCGTGCACCCTTCCCGTAAATCCAAAATCCGGCAATTCCTGACATCCTTCCGGAACGAACACGGCCGCCGGACGGACGTGCCGTGGCGCCGGAGTCTTTTCCGGTCAGACGGGAGGGCGCCGATGTTCAGTCCACGTCGAGTTTCTCCGGGGCCGGCGCGGCCGGAGGAATGATCACCCTTCCTATAGCCTTTGACATATCGTCCAGCGCGGAAACCGCCCTGGCGATATCCTCCTGTCGCTGCAGGACCGCTACCTTCCCGCTTTCCTCTTCGTACCTGCGCCGCGCCCTGGCTGCAGCCGCGCGCGCTTCGTCGAGGCGTTCTTCCGCAACCAGCCACTCCACATAGAGCCTGACAAGGTCCACGTGTCCCCCCCCGATCTCGGCACGCTCGATACCGGTTTCCAGGACCCCCATCGCGCGGTTCCGGAGGCCGGCCTTTCGCAGAGCGGAGGCATAAGCCATGTACGTAGCGGCGAGTCCCGGATCGGCTACGAGCGCCTCCTCGAACCTCGCGCACGCCATGTCCATCCTGCCCGCATGCATCTCCCTCAGCGCCTTCGACAGAGCCGCCGCGGCAGGGCTGCTCCTTGCCGCCGACGGCTGAAAAAGCATCGCGCCTATCTCTACGGCGGCCGTGGCCATGTACGGCCCGTAGCTCAGGAGCGCCCCGGCCAGAAAAAACGGTCCGGTGGGATGGACCAGATATGGCAGTGCCAGTCCCAGCAGCGCTAACATTGCCGCCCAGACGCAGCAGAATCCTCCAATGCCAAACAGGAACTCGGGCGAGGATCGTCCCGTCCATCGCCTGACGGATATCCACGCGGTTACGACGCCCAGCGCGAAGAGGAAAAACAGTCCAACCAATCCCATTGTCCCTTCCGATCGCGCGCCGGTCGCCGTCCGGCGCCGCACGTCCTTTCGCCCTGGCGGTGGAGGGGCGAGCCCGGCGTCTATTCCGGATGTCCGGGCAAACGCCTGTCGCTTCCTTCCGCAGGACCTTCAGCGTCTCCCGTATGCCCGGTGAAGCACCCATCTGACAGGATCGCCGGAGCTCCGGGAAGCTGCCGCACGTGCCGGGACGCCGGGCTGACGACGGCGGCCCCATCCGCGTTGTGATCGAAGCCGCCACCAGCGCCGGGGCGCCTGTCCGGCCCCGATATGCGCCTTCCCCTCAGGAGGCACCGGCGCGGAAGCCGCCGGCGTCACGCTCCGGGCAACATCCCCGGATTACTCATATACTTCGCGGCAGTCTCCCGCGAGATGACCCCTTCCATGTACAACCTTTTAAGCGCTCCGTCCATAGTCTGCATGCCAGCCCGCCCCTGAGTCTCCATGACAGTCTGGAGCATATGGGTCTTGCCTTCGCGTATCAGGTTGGCAACGCCAGGCTGGTTGCGGAGTATTTCCACCGCGGCCACGCGGCCTTTCCCGTCGGCGCGCGGCAGGAGGCGCTGAGAGATGATCGCCGCAAGGCAAAGGCTGAGCTGCACGCGGATCTGGTTCTGCTGGTGCGCGGGGAAAGCATCTATGATCCTGTCGCACGACTGGGCCGCCGAGTTGGTGTGAAGGGTGGCAAGGACAAGATGGCCGGTCTCGGCGGCGGTAAGCGCCGTCGAGATGGTCTCCAGATCCCGCATCTCGCCGATCTGTATGACGTTCGGATCCTGCCGGAGGACATGCCTTAGCGCGTCGGCGAACGAGTGCGTATCCTCGCCGACCTCGCGCTGGTCAATGACGGATTTTTTGCTGAAGTGGAGGTACTCTATGGGGTCTTCTATCGTCACAATGTGGCACCGGCGCTCGCGGTTTATTATGTCGAGCATGGCCGCCTGAGTGGTGGACTTGCCGTGGCCGGTCGGGCCGGTCACCAGGATCAGCCCGTGGGGCAGCAGGGCGAATTCCTCGAGCACGGGCGGAAGGCCGAGTTCGGTGAGGGTCGGGATGCGGGAGGGTATCATGCGGAAGGCCGCGGCGACGCAACCCCGCTGCCTGTATACGTTCCCGCGGAACCGGACCGTATCCCGGTAGGCGATAGAGAAATCCAGCTCCAGCTTCTCCTCGAACCGGGCGATCTGATCCTGCCGGAGCACCGAGTACACGAGCCGGCGGACATCCCCGGCCGAAAGCGGCGCCGCGTCGAAGTGAACTATATCTCCATTGACCCTTGCGCATGGGGGGACTCCGGCCGTCAGCAGCAGGTCGGAGGCCCCATGTCTGATCGCGGCCTCGAAATAACGTCCGATGTCTCCCGTCGCGCCCTCGCCGACGGACCGGGCCGATCCTCCCTCCTCAGGCTTCTTCACGATCCTCTTGGCTCCTTCCTTTGCCTCGCGGATTGCCCGGACGCGTGGTGGGACCGGAAGGCTTTGTGGGCGGCCACGCGGGCCGTCCCTGCATTATCCCTCCACGCGCGCGGATATACCGGACGCGGCGGACAATTGCAGATCACGCAAAAGGTCCAGCCACGTACCGGAAAATCCCATCTTCGCACAGCAGCGCGTTCGGCTCCTCCAGCCACGAGCCGAGGCATATGAGTTCGCGCGAACCTCCCGTCCGGGGAATCGCCTCGCGCGCAAACCTGTGGACGTGGCCGCAGATAAGCTTGTCGCACCCGGCCGCGTCCATCGCTCGCCCGGCCTCTTCCAAGTCGAGCACCGGCGCATTGCCCGCCTTGCGCTCCAGCGCAGCCTTCCGCGAGGAGACCGTCATCATGCCGCCGATCATGGCCTTCGCAAGGGGGAACGGCAGCGCACGGAAGAGCCACGCCACGGGTCGGCTCCTTATGACCCGGCGAAACCGCAGATATGATCGGTCGGCCGTGCACAGAAGGTCACCGTGGCACGCCAGCGCCTTCCTGCCGGGCGCATACTCGATGACCGCTCCGTCCCCGTGCACGGTCGCGCCCAGCCGACCCGGCAGATATCCGCCATACGCAAAATCGCGGTTCCCGGAGATAAGATGTATCCTTACCCCCCTTGAGGCGGCTGCCTCCAGCGCATCAAGGTCCCGCGCGTACATCTCAAACAGCGCTCTCCGATATTCGTACCAGAACTGGAAAAGGTCCCCCAGAGAGTAAAGCTCAACCCGTCGCCCCCCGGCCGCGCGTGAAGCGAGCATCTCCAGCAGCTCGCGGAACCGGCGATGCCGCGCGGTATCCGCGCCGTCGAGGTGTACGTCCGCAACGAAGGCCAGAAGCCCGATCATCCGAAGACCCCCTGCCGGCAAAACCGCATTGCCCGATCGGAACTATTGTGCCCTCCGTACTTCTTACCAGTTTACAAATACAAACCATAGCGCGGATTTTTCGCGGCGAAAGGAGCCGGCGAGACATTTTCCCTCCCACCCTCAATTATGCTCCGGTGAATCGGATTATGCAGCCCCCTTGATGCGAAGCATTACACTTTGCGTTGTATCAAATGGACCGGTGAGCACTATATATATGGCAGGCAGAAGGTTTGTGTGGTCTGGCCCGGTCGAAAAAAAGTAATCCGAAGAGCTGGCAGCCATCACTTTTAGGAAAAGCGGATCCGGTTGCGCTGTTGGTTAGCATGGGCGGTTGTCAGAGAAGATGCGGCGATCAGTCGCGGGGAGGGTATGCTTCTGTCCGGCTCCGGCTCTCTCTGTAAG
>JAOACM010000164.1 GCA_026417845.1 Planctomycetota bacterium
CCGGTCCGCGCCTTCAGGTCGCCGATCTCCACCTTCCACTCCGCCAGACGCGCGGCGTCGTCTCCGAACGAAGCCTCCACGTCCTTCAGATATCTGAACGGATCTGCGCCGCCGGCGCGGAGCTCCTCGACAACGTACACGGCCATGCCCTGGATGTCCGGAGGGAAGGGACGCAGGATGGGTCTGGCCTTCGCGTAGAACTCGATGAACGGCACCACCATCTTCTGCATGTACAGGTAGTCGAACACCTGCCGTATCTGCTGGGGATGCGAGGGAAGCGGGTATGCCTCGTATATCTTCAGAAGCCTCATGTAGGCATCCTCGCGCGTCACGGCGCTCTGCGCGCTTATGGCCGCGACCGCCGCGTCCACGACGGCCTTTCCCTCGCGGCCGCGGAATCGCCTGTATGCGGAGCGCAGCAGGCCAGCCATGGCATCGTCGTTCCACGCCGGCATCGCGTACATCATCCGGATGGCGTCAGCGAAGGCGTCGGCGAGCCCTTCCTGCGGGAGGATATCGCAGACCTCGTCTATTCTGTTCCACTGGCCCGCCCGCACCATGGCCCGGCACAGTTCCCTGGCGGCATCCAGCAGCTCGGCGCGCCTCGACTGGAGGAAAGGTCCGACGGCGGCGCCGAGCAGACTCACGCCCTCCCCGATCCTCTGGGCCTTAGCGGCGGCCATTACGGCCGCGCCGAATCTGGACCCCATATCCTCGACCGGATACATGGCGTAGAGGGCGGGGATTTCGGCCCCCCTGTCGGCCGCTATGAGCGCGTCCGCGATCTCGCATGCCTTCTCGGCCCATTTCGCCCTGTCCTCGACCCGGTCGCAGGCCGCCGCCGCCGTCCGGAACATCCCGCGCGCTTCGTCCAGGCGCCCTTCCTTGACCAGCGCGGTCACGGCCGCGTGGAAGACGCCAGCCAGGTGGGGTCCCGGGTACCACCGATGCAGCTCCATCACCAGATCAGGTTCCCCGGCCGCCACCAGTTCCCCGCCGAGGCGCTGCACGAGGGTCCCGAATTCGCCGCATCCGGGGGGAATGCCGCCGAAGGCAACGAGCTTCCGGCACATGTTGAGGCGCCTGCCCGGCTTCGAATCGAGCGCCATCCTGAAGGGGCCGAACGGACCGAGGAGATGACAGGCGAAGTCCTCCGGCAGGATGTCCCCGGCCCGCAGGTACTCTGCCAGATGCCTTTCCGCCTCGTCGAATTCCTGGAGCGCCGAGCGTATCAGGAGCAGGCGGAGCCGCGCCCTCGCCGCCAGTTCCGCCGCTTTGCTTTTCTCCACCGGGGCGGCATCTCCGCCCCCCCCGCGTTTCCCCGTAGCGCCCCCGCCCCGCGCGCTCGCATCCCCGCCCACGCCATCCTCCCTTGCGCCCGTATACCCGGCCGCTTCAGTCAGAAGTTCCTCGTATATCCTGGCGGCGATCCTGAGCCTGTCGGCGTCAGGGCGGTGGGACCGGCCGCGTTGCGCCTGGAGCTCCTGGTCCATGCCCAGCAGGAAGGCAGCTTCGAGCCTCGCGCCAGGGCCGGGGGATTCCCTGCGGAGCCGATCGAGTTCGGGAAGCGCCCCGTTATAGTCTCCGCGCATGAACGTGGCGCGGGCCATGGCGAGGGCATCGGCGCGTATCGGCGCGAGCAGCCGGTCCACGCGCACGCGCCGGACCCGCACGGAGCTCTCCACGTCGGTCTCGCGAAAGACCAGATACACGTTCTTCATGCGCCAGTTCGTCAGCTCCGGCGCCCACAGCGCAAGTCCGGCCTCCTTCCCGCCGGGGCAGAGCAGGCGGAAGCGCAGATCCATGCCCTCGCGACACATCATCAGCGCGTAGTCGCCCGGCGATAGTTCGGGACATTCCTTCTCGGCAAGAAGCCAGGCGAACCTCTCCCCCTCGCCCCGGGCGAATTCCCTGTCGCTGGGCTGCATGGCGAGCAATCCCATCCTGCCTCCGCCCACCGAAAGCACGTAGAACGAATCTTCGCCGCGGATTCCGAACCGGAGGATCGTCTCCGGGGAAGAGAGGTCGCTCACCGAGAATTCGACCAGAGTTCTGATGTCTCCGAAAAGGTTCTGCCGGCAACGTATCTGCGCGACCGTACGCTCCCGGCGCTGCGGCTGGACAAGTATTTCCCTGGCGGTCTCCCTGACCCACTCGCCGGTCCGCAGATCGCGCGGAAACTCGTAGGAGATCAGCGTCCTCCACTGGGGGCGGCTCGCCTCCGCCACTTCCTTCTCCATCTCCCTTATGAGTTCGACGGTCTCGGCGGACTTTTTTCTGACGGCCTCCAGTTGCCTGGTGCGCACATAGGCGGTTACGAGTCCGGCGAACGCCAGCAGCAGGGCGCAGACGGTCACGCGGTTGGCCCTGAGCACGCGGAAGGCGTGCACGACCGGCCCGACGGGCCTCGCCCGGATCGCCTCGCCGTTCAGATACCGCCTTATGTCGTCGCGGAGTTCGGCGGCGGACTGGTAGCGGTTCCGCGGGTCCTTTTCCAGACACTTCATCACGATGGTCTGTATGTCGCGATGTATCCTGGGATTCAGGGCCCTGGGAGGGGCCGGTTGCTCATTGATGACCGCTATGATGATCTCGAGCAGCGAACGGCCGGAGAACGGCGGCCTGCCGGTAAGCATCTCGTAGAGGACCGCGCCGAGCGAATAGACGTCGCTGCGGGCGTCTATCCGATCCACCTCGCCCCTGGCCTGTTCCGGCGGCATATAGGAGGGCGTGCCGAGGGTGGTACCGGTAGCCGTGTACTGCGTATCCACGTCGCGCTGTTTGGCCAGGCCGAAATCGGTCAGGTACGGCCTGCCGGCGGCGTCAAGCATCACGTTCGACGGCTTGATGTCTCTGTGGATCACCCCGGCGCGATGGGCCGCCTCTATCGCATCGGCCAGCACTTCGATTACCCCGAGCGCCTCCGCGGGGGGGATCGGGCCGCGCGCCAGGCGCCTGCTCAGCGACTCCCCATCTATGAACTCCATCGTGAAGTAATGGCGTCCGTCCTCTATCCCTATGTCGTAGATGGGGACTATATTGGGATGTCTTATCCTGGCTACGGCGCGCGCCTCGCGCTGGAACCTCGCCACGGCCTCCCCGCCGGACCCGGTCCCTCCAAGGAGCACCTTCAGCGCCACCACGCGGTTCAGCCCCGTCTGCCGCGCCTTGTACACCACCCCGAAGGATCCCTGGCTTATCTTCTCCAGTATCTCGTAGTTTCCGAAGCGGGCCCCAGCGGATATCTCGCCGCCCGTCGTCTCCCCGACCGCGGCCTTCCCGTCGGCGGAGCCGGCCCCCGGACTCCCCGGCGGCGCCCCCGCGGTCGCGGACGGAACCGGCGTTCCGCCCCGCCCGCCCTCGATATCCGTCGGCGCCACGGCACCCGCGGTAAGGTCCCGGTCGCCAGGCGGCGCGTCAGGGAGTCTTCTTTTCGGAAGCTGCCGGACGCCCTCCAGTTTCCTGAGCATCTCTTCGGCCAGAACCATCGAAGACGTCTTCGGATCGCAAGTAGGACAAAGTTCATCCCCGGGCCGTCCCGGGACGAATGGCGCCCCACAGCGAACGCAATTCTTCATCTCCGGCTCGGACATAGGATCGAATCCCCGCGATCCCGTCTCTCCCGCCGGCGGTTCACCGTCCCCGGCTGCGCCGCTGGCCGCAGAGCACGTCTTCCAATTTGGACGGGCCTGGCGGCGGCGGAGTTTCATACTACCACCGCCCGACGCTCCATGCCAGAACCCGGAGTCGTATGGAATGGCCGTCGGACGCAACCGCCCGGCCCTCGCCTCCTGATCCCGGAATCCACGCATTTGCGGCCATGCGCCCGCGCGCAGGCGCCGCCGCGCCCGTGACTTGCCGCGCCGGCGGCTGTATGATTACTTTACAGTTGAGGCGCGCGGTACGGGACGCCGGCGTGGATTGCGCGCCTCCGGCGCCAGGGGGACCCGGTATGAACAGGGAGCGGATGTTTCGGGAATCCGTCGCGGCCGTCGCCTTGGCCGCTTCTTCGGCGGCCTTCGCGGTCCCGGCCGCGGCCGATGTGCAGGTCAACGACCGAACCGACAGGATCAGGCTGGCGGACGGAGAGGAGATCGAATGCATAATTCTCGTCGCCACGCCCCGCGCCCTCGTGGTGGTCGAGAAGGCTGCTTCCAGACAGCGCACGATCGGGCGCGACGAGATAGTCTCCATCGAGCGCGGCAGGCTCGAAGGCAGGATAAACGGCTACATGACCGACACGGTCGGATGCCGCAAGGAGATCCGCGGGGAGGGATTTCGCCGGGAAGAGAAGCCGGCGATGGAGGCAAAGACCGGGCCTGAGGCGGGAGGCGAACCGGAGGCCAGACATCAGCCCCGTCACCCGCCCGACAAGTCCGCGATGCGCAAGGCTATGGACCTTATGGCATCGTATGAGCGCCATTACCCGGCGATGGCGCGCGCGATAGCGGCCTTCGTCGGGATCGAACGGTTCGCCGGGATGATAGCCGGGGCCGGGGAGGATCCGTCCGCCGTGGAACGGTACCGTGACATCGCTGCGCGCCTCGCCGCCGGGGACAGGATGTCCGACGCGAAACCGCCACCGGGGCCGCGTAAACCCAGACGCGCGGCCGCGCCCGGAGGCGCGGGCGCCGGAACCGGGCGGCCTCCCGGAGAACCGGAGCATCCCCCTGCGGCCGCCGGGCCTGTCGGACGTCCGGAGCCGCCGGCCGGAGGTGCCGCGCAGCCGGCTGGAAAATCCGGACCCGCCCCGTTCCTTGAAGTCCGACCGGAGCCGAAGTAACCTTTCAGACGCTACGGTAGCCGTGAGGGCCTGTCCGGAAGCCTGCGGACGGGAAGGGGGATAACCTTAAGCTGATATCCCCGCCTGAGGTTTTTGGACAGGACCTGAATGCCGGAACTTCCCAGCGGGCCGTAAGCGACGGAGAACGGACGGCGCGCACCATGGAATAAGGATGCGGTCCCGCAGCCGATGGGCGGGCCGCGGAGGTTTTTGCAGATGTCGAGAAGAGAATGGGTGGCGAAGCGGGCGGCCGACGGGGTCGTGACTCAGATGCACTATGCCCGCCGCGGCATCGTAACGGAGGAAATGGCGCGCGCGGCCGAACGCGAAGGCCTGCGCCCGGAACTCGTCCGCTCCGAAGTCGCCCGCGGCAGAATGGTCATCCCGGCCAATATCAGGCATCTGAACCTCGATCCGATCGGCATCGGCATCGCGGCGCGGTGCAAGGTGAATGCCAACATAGGCAACAGCCAGGTCCGGAGCGGCATCGCCGATGAGCTGGAGAAGCTCAAGCTCTGTCTGCGCTATGGCGCGGACACCGTTATGGACCTCTCGACCGGCGGAGACCTCGCCGCCATCCGCCGGGCGCTTCTTGACGCCTGCCCCGTTCCGTTCGGCACCGTCCCGATATACGAGGCGGCCGAAAAGGTCGGGAATATCGAAGACCTGTCAGCCGCCGACATGCTCGCCGTCATCGAGGCCCAGGCGGAACAGGGCGTGGATTTCATGACGATCCACTGCGGTGTCCTCAGGGAGTTCCTCCCGCTGGTCAGGACCCGTCTGACGGGCATCGTCTCCCGCGGCGGGGCTCTCATGGCCCACTGGATGATGCGCCGCGGCGAACAGAATCCGCTTTATACGAAGTTTGACGACATACTGGACATTTGCCGGCGCTACGATGTCACCATAAGTCTCGGGGATGGACTCCGGCCTGGCTGCCTGCATGATGCCACGGACGAGGCCCAGGTGGCGGAACTGAAAACGCTCGGGCAACTGGCCGGAAGAGCCTGGGCGGCGGATGTGCAGGTCATGATTGAAGGCCCCGGCCACATACCGATGGACAGGATACGCGAAAACGTCGAGATGCAGCAGTTCTACTGCCGCGAGGCCCCGTTCTACACGCTCGGACCGGTCGTAACCGACATTGCGCCCGGTTACGATCATATATCGAGCGCCATAGGCGCCGCTATCGCCGGCTGGCATGGTGTTTCTCTGCTGTGTTATGTCACGCCGAAGGAACACCTGGGGCTTCCCGGCCCCGAGGATGTCCGGGAAGGGATCATAGCCTACAAGATAGCGGCGCACGCGGCCGACATCGCCCGCGGACGTCCGGGCGCCAGGGATCGCGACGACGCCATATCCCGCGCCCGGTTCGAATTCGACTGGGAGAAGCAATTCGAGCTGGCCCTCGACCCGGACAGGGCGCGCCGGTACCGGGCGGAATCGCCGGCCCGGAGCGTATCGTCCGCCGCCGTGAGGCCGTCCGCACCAGAGGGAGCGGAATCGGGACCGCGCGCCGCCGGCGACGCTCCGATCCCGGAAGCGCATCCGGCATCGGAAAGAGAGGCGTCCGCTCCGGCGGGAGCATCCGCCCGGATCGGGACGCCCGCCCGCGCCGGAATGTCCGGCCGGAAGGAGACGCCAGCACGGACTGAAACGCCCGCCGGGGGGGAAGCGCCTGCCCTGGCGGAAACACCCGCCGGCCGCGAGGATTTCTGCTCGATGTGCGGCCCTAAATTCTGCGCCATGCGGCTGTCGAGGCAGATAAAGGATGCTGAAGGACCGGGCGCCGGGAAGCCCGCCGTTACGGAGGCAGGCAGGGAATGTCCCTCTTCGAAAAAATCCTGAGTGTCAGCGCGGAAGATATTGAATTCAATCCGCGCGGACTTTCCATCGTTGAACGGCTTGATTTCCTTATCAATCCGCGCCGTCTGCGCGGGAGCGATTTTTTAATGCGATGGTCGCAGGGTATTTGGAGCGAGGAACGTCTTGTCCAAGCCGTCAACGATACCGGGGAATTTTTCGCTATCCCGTATGGCCCAAGCGGAACGGCACCGGACGAAATCAGGGAATTCGAGCTGTACTTCGAACGGCTGGAGGCGGCAGGGCTGGGGAAAAACAAACGGCCGGACCTGTTGATTTTTAGCGGATCTTCGCGACAGGTTGTAGAGAGCCTTCTCCAGAAGGTTGGCGGGGTGCGCGAGTTGCCTTTCATCTCCGAGGATGCGGATTCGATCAGGAAGCTTCTGAATCTCGCTTTGTTAGCAGTCGAGTGCGAAAACAGTTTGTGGAAGGCCAGGCTCATGCCTGATTACGGCGCTGATTTGAAACCTCAAAAGCGGCTGAATGGCAAACCGGGGCTAAAGAAAACCGCCGTTTTGCCGACCATTATTCTGAAGGAGGAAGATCGCGAACCCCTGCTTAAATGGCAGAAGGCAAATAAGATTCCGGTTCACATATGGCACGTTTTTTATGACATGGCTTTTGGTCTCTCTCTAAATGAGGCGCAAGGCTTAATTGAGCGAAAGCTGATTTTGCCGACCGAACAGATATTTCAAGCTCCTGGAGGCGCCACCACCATAAAACGCATCTACAAGATCTATTATCACTACGGTTATCTTCTAGGGAATTCGATTCAAGAGCCCGATTTGAGGGCGAAATTCATAGAGGACAGGAACGGACATATTCTGCCTTATGTCCATTTTGAAGGAGGAAGAATGGCCCTGAGTGGGGATGCCTTAAAAATTTTGAGGGAACTTGAAAATGCGCGAAGGTAATATTTGCGAAACCTCTTCGCCGCGCGAAAGCAGGGAAGCTCTGAGAGAGAAAGGGCAATTCTGGACTCCGGCTTGGGTTGCTGAGGCCATGGTAGAGTACGTATTGCCTAAAGGTGGAGGCGTCCTCTTTGATCCGGCGGTAGGGACTGGAGCGTTTTTCAGGGCGGCTAAGAAGGTAGCTGGATCAAAGAGGGTGCCGGTCCGATTCGCCGGCATGGAAATCGATCCTTCGGTACTGGAGCGGGCATCGGAGTCAGGAATCAGCAGGGAGGATCTTTCGGGCGTAACGATAGGCGATTTCGTGCTCCATCCTCCGCGGGCTAAATTTCCGGCCATAGCGGGCAATCCGCCTTACATCAGGCACCATCGTCTGCCTCCGGAGAAAAAGGCCTGTCTCAAAGCTTTGGGCGCCATGATAACTGGTGAATCCTTGGATGGTCGTGCCGGGCTGCACGTCTACTTTCTGATTCGCGCCTTGTCGCTGCTTGAGAAGGGCGGACGCTTGGCGTTCATAGTTCCGGCCGATACGTGCGAGGGGAAATTCGCTTTACAACTGTGGACGTGGATAACCGCAAATTTCGCTCTGGATGCTGTGATAACCTTTTCCCCGGAAGCTTCGCCTTTTCCGAATATCGATACCAATCCGCTCATTCTCCTGATTCGCCACGCTCCTCCGAACCGTAAATTTTTGTGGGCCAGATGCGTACGCCAAAGAACCAGTTCGCTTAGGGAATGGATAGGCTCCGGATGTCCTCCAGTATCGTTGGATGATCTCTTCTCGATCGAACGTGATTTGAGCGAAGGATTGAAAACCGGATTTTCCCGCAAACCTTCGCCTGTACACGCGGGCCGGTATGTGCTGGGGGATTTCGTCAGCGTTATGCGCGGCATAGCGACAGGCGCGAACCGGTTCTTCCTCATGACGGCCAAGCAAATCCGCGAGATGAAGCTTCCCGGGAAATATTTCGTTCGTGCGATCGGACGGACGCGCGACATTCCGGACGATGAAATAACCGATGAGACGTTGTGCCGGCTCGAACGGAGGTAAGCGTCCAACCGTGACCATCTTCCCAGAGGCACGGGTGTTGCCGATGATGCGCTGCGGGCGCTTGAGGAGGGCACATGCATGGCGCACGCAGCACTCGCGGCACATCGGTCGCA
>JAOACM010000015.1 GCA_026417845.1 Planctomycetota bacterium
AGATGTGTATAAGAGACAGCAGCAGGACTGCGCAGATCGCCGTCGCCGCCCGCAGCACGCGCGGCCTCTCCCGGAGCCACACCGCCGCAGCCCCGCACAGGATGTAGATGGGCGGATAGACCGGGAGCAGGTGCCTGTGGCCGATGTTCAGATTGCTCGTTATCGCCGCGGCCCAGTATACGATCAGCAGTGCCCACAGCGGAGCGGCGCGGTAGAAAGCGCCGGCAAGGCCCGGCATGTCGCGACCGGGAACGTCCGCGACAGGCCGGCCGGAATCAGGATGCCCGCCGCCGCCATCCGCTCCGGCACCTCCCGGATATGCGCAGCCGGGGGGAGCCGATCCCATGCAGCCGCCTTCCGCGCCCGCGCCCGCGCCCGAACCTTCCGGCGCCCGGGAACGGCGTATGACTGGAGCCAGCATGCCGCCGGCCGCGGCCAGCGCGATGAGGGCCATCGCCGGGATCGGAGTCTTGACGGCGAAGCAGTACGGGAAGAACGAGCGCCAGCCCGTAACGCTGTACTCCCCGTTCATGTAGGCGCTTCGCATCTGCGCGAACCGGTAGGTGTACGCCATGCCCCACAGAAAGGCTTCGGGAAGCAGTCTGTTGTCCCGGCAGAAAATTATCGCGCCGCGGAACGCTTCGCCGCCGGGGCTCCCCCCGCACCGGTCGAGCAGCTGTTCCCAGCTCATGCGGCGCTCCAGCGGGAAATCCTCCCCCGCTTCCGCCGACGCCCGGTACCGGAAACCGTACGCAGCCCATATCATCGCCCACGCGATCAGGGCCTGCGCGATCAGGACGCCGGCGAGCACCGCCGCCCGCTGCGGGCGCGGGCTTATTTCCCGCCGGAAGTTCCGGAAACGCACAGGCAGCGGCGCGCGGGAGATCAGACGGACGGCCAGCATTATCGCCGCCATAGGCGCCAGCAGCGGCGCGGACATCTTCGAAATACACATGACGCCGGCCGCCAGCCCCCCGGTCGCCACCAGCATCGGCGTCACCTCGTGCATCGCCTTCCAGATATACCTGACGGCGAGCAGAAATCCCAAGGCCGCGGCCATGTCCGACATCACTATGCTGCCGTAGCCCAGCATGGTCGGGCAGAAAACCGCCATCGTCAGCGACAACAGCCCTCCAGCGACTCCGAACAGCTCCCTGGACCACTGGAAGACCAGCAGCGCAGTCAGGAAGTTCAGAAGCAGTATTGCCGCCCTGGCCCGCAGAAGAATCCTGTCGGCGTCGTTGCCCTGCCCGTACAGCAGATCAACCCCGACGCCGTAATGATCGGCGGTCCTCCACTGCTCCGTATTCAGAGGCGGGAAGACGATCCCGTCATCAAATACCAGCGGCAGCGCGGCGATGCGCTGGGGAAGGTTGCCGTTTTCAGGATGCAGTCTGTAATCGTTGAACAGCCAGCAGCTGAGGCCGCCGGCGATGTAGATCGGCTCATCGCAGGTCGTGGATTTTTCCCGCACGCTGGAGAAGGCCAGCAGCCAGTGGAGCGCCGCCAGCGCCAGTGCCGGCGCGATTCCGCCGCGCCATTGGAGCGCGCGCCTGATCGGGGATCGCCATCGGGGTTCGTCCATAGACCGGAATCTACCATATAACCTCCCTTCGCGCACAGGAAAGGAGCCGGTTGCGAGGCGGTTGCGTTGTATGTTATCGGAGAGGGAAGTTCTGACCGCAGCAGGAATGCGTTGCCCCAGCCGTACAGAGCGAACGCACAGGTCCGGATCTGCATTCCCCGCGATTTTTACCCCAGGCGCCTTTCAGAGAGCGCTCGAGGTAAACGGGTGCGTATCCTCCCCGCGACTGACCGCCGCATCATTCTGACAGCCGCTTCTTGCGGACCGACAGCGCAACAGGCTGCCCCGCGGACAGGAGCCGGTGCGCGACCGGCCGGATCACTGTCCTGGAGCGGGGGCAACGGGGAGCGGACGGGAGGGGGGCTGTCCCGGCGATGCCGGGCTGCGCGCCTCCGGTGGTGCCGGGGCGGCCTGCAGCCGGCCGGCGCCAGGAGCCGGGCCGGCGCCACCCGGCCTTGTCCCGGGAGCCTGCGGCGCGGCCGGGGTCGCTGGAGGCTGCCTGGACGGCCCGGCGGCGGGTTCCTCGTCGTCCTCCCGCGGGACCGCCGGCATCCCCATCCCGGGCCCGCGCAGGCCAGACGGCTTCAGCTCGGGACTCAGTATCCACTCCCCGATCTCCGCCTCCTCTTCGATCCCCGTCTGGCGGTATCTGTAGGACCTGAGCTGGTCGGCCCTGCGCGCCCGGTAGGGAGATCCGGGCGGGAGACCAGGGGTGAGCTGGTCTTCCAGTCCGTAGGCGCCTTCGTCCACGTGCCGGCCGGGGCCCTTGTAAGTCTCACCGCGCGGCGTGACTATCTGCGCCTCTATGACGATGATCAGATTCGTCCGCTGCATCTCCGTCCCCTTCGACTTGAACAGGTGGCCGATTATCGGGATGCGATGCAGCACCGGAATCTTCCGCTCGCGCGTCTCCTGCCTGCTCCGGATAAGACCGCCAAGTATCACGTAGCCGTTGTCCTCGATCACGACCGAGGTCGTCAGGTTGGTTACGTCGAATGTCGGGAGCTGCACAACCGGCGGCGGCTGTCCCTGCTGGGGAATTATGACGCTGACGGTCTGGAAGCTTTCTATCCGCTGGTTCTCGCTGAGACTGTCTATCACCGGGGCCAGGTCGAGGATTATGGTCTTCATATCGCGCCCGACGCTGGGCCTGACGGTGAGCGAGAAGCCGACCGAATCTATCTCGAAGATGGGCACGAAGGCCGAGACGTTCTGGGCGGCGACGCCGTTGGACATCTGCGTCGTGGTAACCTCGCTGAAGTCAACGGTGTAGTTGAACTCGCTGGTCACGTTGATCGAGGCGGTCTTGTTGTTGATGGCCAGTATCTGCGGCTCGGACAGGACCTTGGACTGGCGGTCCTGGAGCAATGCGTTGAGCTGTATCTGGAACTGCGGGTCGGTCCTGCGGCCGGTCAGGGTGAACGCCAGGCCGGAAGCTATTGCGGCCGGGAAATCGGCGGCGGTGCCTGAGGCGAAGATGTAATCGCGCAGCGGATTGCGCGGCGTCACGTTGGTGGCGCCCTGGGCGTTGTCGGGATTGCCGGGGAACGTGTTGCCGGGATACCGCGCCTGGATCGGGCCGTAATTGACGCCGAGGGCCGAATCCTTGCCGATCCGAACCTCGATGAACCGCGCCTTTATCATCACCTGGAGCGGCGGCTGGTCGAAGGCGTCGAGCAGCTCCTCCACTTTCTTGTGTCCTTCCGGCGTGGTCAGGACCACGAGCTGGTTCGTCTTGAAGTCAATTATGTACTCGGTCCCCTCGGGCAGCACCTTCTTGTCCTTGTACCAGTCGAGCACTTTGTGGAGGACCGTGGGTTCGCGCTTGGGGAGTTTCGAGCCGCCGGCGCCAGCCGCGCCGCCTCCCCCGCCCCCGCCGCCTCCCGAATGCCCCGCGCGCTGCACGCCCGCCTGAAACTCCTCGAAGGCCACCAGGCCCGTATGCAGCGGGTATATGCGCGGCTCCATCAGCGGCTTCTGAGACGTGGTGATCCATATGGCGTTATCGGTCACGTCGTACTGGATGCCGTCGTTCGAGCGGACTATGTAATCGAGGACATCCTTCAGCGGCACGTCGGCGACGTGCATCGTTATCTTCTTGTCCGCCAGCGCATCCTTGTCGGCGATTATGTTGACCCCGGTTATCGTGAATATCGTGTTGAAGACCCATTCCAGGTCCGCGTTCATGAAGTCCATGTAGAGCGGCTCTTTGAGTTTGGCCTCCATGCGCCTGCGCTTTTCGCTCATCGCCGGCATGTCGGTCCTCATCGGCAGGCGCAGGCGGTCCACCGGGGCGCGTTTCGGCGGGATAAGCCCGTGCTCGATCACCTCGCGTATCGCGTCGCGGTCGCGCATTTCCGATTCGGCCTCGGTCACCATGTCCTTCCGGTCGGAGAGGACCTTCTTCGCCTTGACCATCAGCTGCGCCGCGCCGACGTGGACGGGGTCCACGGCGAGTATCTCGCGGCAGAGCGCCATGCATGCCTCGTAGTAGCCCTCGTTGTAAACCGCCCTGGCCTGGCGGTACTTCGCGGTCAGCGCCGCCTGCTGCTCGCGGCGCTTCTGCGCCTCGGTCTTCTCCGGTGGCAGTGGCGGCGGCGCTGAAGGACTGGGAGGCGCGGGCGGACCCGGCGGCGCGGGCTGCGGCTCCGGCGGCGCGGGCTGTTCCTTCCCCTCCCCGGCCGGCGGCTTTTCGCCTCCTCCGCCGGCCCCCCCGCCTCCGCCGCCGTTCCCTCCTCCCCCGCCTCCAGCCGCTCCGTCCTTCCCGCCGCTTCCGTCTCCGGCCGTCGGCTTCCAAGCTCCGCCGCCGGCGCCGCCGGGGGCCTTCCCGGCGGTCGAGTTTCCGCCGACGGTCTGTCCGGAAGCCGTCTCTCCGTCGCCTTCCCGTACGGCGGCCGTCCCCGTTCCGCCGGCCGCTCCGATATTCTCTCTCCCGCCGGCTGTCCCGACGTGAGCCGCCCCGCCGCCGGCCGCATCGGCGGCGGTTCCGGCAAGGTCCGCGCCTCCGCTGCCGGCGCCCCGGCGCGCCATGGCCGCCGGCCGTCCGGCGGCAGACCCTGCCCCGTCGCTGCCAAGCCAGTACTTTATCCGCCCTTCCGATGCCGATCCTGCCTGCCTGTCGGATCGGCCGGCGTCAGCCCCGGAGACCCCGGCCATCCCGGCCGTCCCGATCGCCACCGTCAGGATCACCAGGCGCCCCGCCAGGCGTCGAATTCCCGCCATCGTCTCCTCTCCACGGGCCAGGTCCGCTCTCACGATCGTCCTCCCTCTGCCCGCCCTCCCCTTCCATCTCACTCGCCGCCCGCCGCTGCCCGCGACGGAACCCCAGGTCACGGAGACGGGTTCGGTCCCGGGAAAAAACCTTAAAGCAATTAACCGCCCGTCCCGGCGGCAAGTCACATGCCTTCGTATTGCAAAACCCCGCCGGCCCGGCCCCCGTGCTAAAGCGCCGTTTTCATAATCGCGGGATGGGATGCTAGGCGGCGCGGGCCGTATGTCAAGCCTAAGAGGCCATCTCCGAGGCGGTTGCGTTGTACGTTACCGCGGGGAGAGTTCCGACCGCGGCAGGGATGCGTTACCCCAGCCGTATAGGGCGAACGCACAGAACTGGATCTGCGTTTTCCGCGATTTTTACCCCAGGCGTCTTTCAGAGAACGGTGGAGGCAAGCCTGCGCATACCCCCCCGAGCCCGTCCGTCGCGTTCTCTCTGACGGCTGCCCCCTCGGACCGGCAGCGCAACCGGCTTCCATCCGCGTCCTTCGAACATGGCAGGCGATGGCGGATCTGGCCTCCAGTCCCCACGCATCACGGACGCTGCCTACCCCTGCTCGGATTGCGCCGAAGTCTGGACTGCCTGCCCCAGCGCATCCCGGACGCCGCAGTTACGGCCACGCGCCGCGGATGGGCGGATGCCGGATGGGAGAATATTCTCGCAGGACTGGAAATCCGCCGGGGAAGGTCTATATTGCGCGTCGCGCGTATTTCCCGATATCGGGCGGGGGAGGGTTGGCCGTCGGATCGTCCGAGCCTCGGGCCGGTGCGCTTGACGGGAAGGGGGACATACAATGACGCGAACATCCATGTCCAGGTCGGTGCCGCTTCTGCTGCTGATCGCCGTTGCCGTGGGGACGTTCCTGCTGGCGTATGGTCCGAATCGCGGCGGGAGGGAAGGGAGATGCGCGAATACGCGCGGCCCGGAGGCGACCCTTCCGGGGACGCCGGATGCGGCTGGTCTGGCCGTCCCGGCGGCGCATGCGGGAAGGGGCATCGCGACGGCCGCGCCGGTCCGGCGGGAGTTCGTGGTGTCGGTGCTGCTCGGCGGCCGGTGGTACGAGGCCGGGCGCGTCGCCTGCGAGAAGCACTACCGGACCGGATCGGTGGCGATTCCGGCCGTCCCCGGCGGGGCGCCGGTCAGGATCATGCTGGAAAAGCGCGGCGGCGGCGCGGCGCATCTGGATTCGGCGGATCTCGACGGGATCGCCCCGGCGGCGGTCGAGGCGCCCTCCGCAGCCGCGACCGGCGCGGGACAGGAACGGCATGACTTGGCCGTCAGGAAGCTGGCCGCGCGCGACGATGACGTCCTCGATGCCGCCGGCCGCATCGTGCTGGAGTTCCCTCCGCGCGGGACGGACGGCGGGGCGACGCTGCGGCTGACCGGCCGCATCGAACCCGATGACCTCGCGGAGGCGCCGTTCGTATTCCCGTCGCGCACGAGTCCCGGCGACAGGGGCGATCCGGACGCCCGCTACGAATACGAAATCGGCTCGCGCCGGGGACGCTTCGCCGTTGACGGCATGCTCGACGGCTCGTCCGACGCAGAAATGGGCGAGCCGTTATTCAGGGTCATGACCGATCCGGGCACCGGACATCCCTCGGCATATACGACATGCTGGGTCCGCGACGACGGGAAGACGCTGTACGCGGCCATGGACGTGGCGATGGACAACACCCGCGACGGCGAGAAGGACTACGCTGCCGTCAGGGCCCGGCCCGGACGCGGCGAGAAGACCTTCTACGTCAGAGAAGCGAGCCGCGAATGGGGCGCCGCAGGGTTCGTGTACACGTATACGGCCGGCTACCAGCACAAGGTCTACGAGTTCGCCATACCGCTGGCCGAGATATTCCCGGAAGGGGTCCCGGCGGAGGGGACGAAACTGCCGCTCCAGTTCCTCGTGTACGGGACCGGGGCGCCCGTCGGCGATTACTATGTGCGGCCCGACGGGGACGACGCCAACCCGGGCGACTCCTGGGCGACCGCGAAAAAGACCATCCAGGCGGCCATCGCGGCCACCACGGCCGGGAATAACGTCATCTTCGTCGCCGCCGGCACCTACACTCCCGGTACGGCCAGATCCGACACGTTCCTCCTGATGACAGGCGATTCGCTCGGCGGAGTCCAGCTTTACGGCGGCTTCCGCGGCGGCGAACTCAACCTGAACGGCCAGGACGCGGCCGCCAACCCGACGATCCTCAGCGGCGACATAGGCACGCCCGGCGACTACGCCGATAATTGCTACCATGTCGTGACGATGTACAACTGGGCGACTCTCTCAGGCTTCACCGTGACCGGCGGCAACGCCAATGGATCGGGCCTCGACTCGTCCGGCGGCGGCGCGCTGATCAGCAACGTAGGCGGCGCCCGAATCGAAGTCTGCACGTTCGCGGGCAACAGGGCGTCGGGCGCAGGAGGAGCCGTCTACTACCAGGGACCGCTTTCGACTTCGCCGTCCTCCATCATCAGGAGCTGCCGCTTCCTGTCGAATGTGAGCTCCGGGAACGCCGGCGGCGCCATATACTGCACCGAAACCACCTTCGGCGGCCTGTCCGTAAACAACTGCGCGTTTACCGGCAATGCGGCGTCCAGCGGAGGGGCGGTAGCGTTCGTCAACGTCACATCGTCGGCCGAGATGCTCCATTGTTCGTTTTACGGCAATTCGTCGTCGGCATCCGGGGGCGCCGTCATCGTGACGATGGGGGCCACGCCGACGATAGGCGGCAGTATATTCTGGGGCAACACGGCTTCGGACGGTTCGCAGGTATATTGCGGCACGGGAACGAACGCCGACATTTCGTACTGCGACTGGCCGTCCGGAGGCATAATCGGGACGTACACGGACAACGGCGGTAACATAAACGCTGACCCGCTTTTCGCCGACCCTGATGGCGCCGACAATACGGCCGGCACTCCCGACGACGATCTGCGCCTGCTGTACGGCAGCCCGTGCATAGATGCCGGCGCGGACCTCGGCGTCTCTAACGATCTTCTCGGCATCTCCCGCCCTCAGGGCGCCGGATACGACATGGGAGCCTACGAGGGGCGCGTGGCGATCATATACGTTGACGCCAAGGCGACCGGCTCGAACAACGGAACCTCTTGGCTGAACGCATACACAGGCCTTCAGCCGGCCCTCCTGGAGGCGCAGAGCGGCACGCAGATATGGGTCGCGTCGGGCACCTACAAGCCGGGAAGTCAGCGTACGGATTACTTCGTGATCCCCTCCGGCGTATCCCTGTACGGAGGCTTCATCGGCAACGGGACCGGCGGCTACGAAACGCAGCTTGCGCAGAGGAACTGGGTCGCCAACCCCGCCGTCCTGAGCGGCGACATCGGGACGCCCGGCGTCCAGACCGACAACTCCTACCATGTTGTATACGGCAGTCACAGAACTTCGCTGGACGGGTTCACCGTAAGGGACGGATATGCGGACTACGGCAGCTATCCGGGAAACACGGGCGGAGGTTTTTATGTGCCGCCCTACAGGATCGTGCGGGTGGAGAACTGCCTGTTCACCGGCAACACTGCCGCCTTGCAGGGAGGCGCGGTTCATATTTCCTACTCCCAGGCGAGGATCGTGAACTGCATCTTTCTGAATAATTCCGCGGGCGAGTACGGCGGAGCCGGGTACATAGATTCGCCATCAAGGGCTTTCATCCGCAATTGCGCCCTGCACGGCAACACGGCCCGGTACGGCGGAGGGTTCCTGCTGGCCAATGTTCCGGACGTCGCGAACTGCGTCTTCTACGGGAACTCGGCGGAAAACGGCGGGGCCGTGATGACGAACTCCGTCCTTGCCGACCTGACCAACTGTACCTTCCACGGCAACTCCGCTTCAGCCGTCGGCGGGGGCATATATTCCAACTACGGCCAGACCCGGATCCGGAACTGCATACTCTGGGGCAACGCGGCTCCGACAGGCCAGGAGATCGCCGCGGACGGTTCCGGCGTGACCGTGGATGTGTCGTGGTCCGACGTGCACGACGGCGTTTCGGGCGGCCGCGTGGCGCAGATCAACGGCGGCGCCGTATCCGATGGCGGAGGCAACATCGCCGCCGACCCGCTGTTCGTCAACGCAGCGAACCCCGCCGGTTCCGACGGGCGCTACCTGACGGCCGACGACGGCCTCGCGCCAGCATCGGGCAGCCCGGTAGTGGACTCCGGCACGGCCGCCGGCGCCCCGGCCGCAGACTGCCGCGGCATCCCGAGGCCGTACGGCGCGGGCGTGGACATGGGCGCCTATGAGACCCTGCCGGGGCTCGCCATCGGCCCCGACTCGCTTCCGGACGCCCTCCCGGGCCGGGAATACCACGCCGCACTGACCGTCTCGGGCGGCACCCCGCCGTACTCCTTTTCCATTTCCTCGGGGCAGCTTCCCCCGGGCATCTACCTGTCCGCCGCCGACGGCACGATATCCGGCTCCACCGCCGTAGCGGACGAGTCCTTCCCCTTCACGGTTACGGCCACGGATTCGCTCGGCGCGACCGGCTCGAAATCCCTGTCAATCACGGTCGGCCCCTACGACAAGACGAAT
>JAOACM010000165.1 GCA_026417845.1 Planctomycetota bacterium
ATATAGACCTCCTCCCGCTTCAGTCCCATCGCGGCTATCATTTTATTCAGAAGCTGGCCGGCTCGTCCGACAAAAGGCAAACCTTGCGCATCTTCGTCGGCCCCCGGAGCCTCGCCTACGAAGACCAGATCGGCCTCTGGATTCCCGTCGCCGAAGACCACATGGGTGCGGGTCTTGTGCAGCGGGCAGAGCGTACAGGCCATGGCGCGGGCCCGAACGGCATCCAGCGCCTCCTTTTTCGACCCGCGCGACCCGCCGGCGGCAGCTGCATCAAAAAGCGAATCCTCGCGGCGGACGCGGATCGTCTCAGGCCCCCGTCCGGATGCCGCTTGGAGCGCCTCGGTGCGGGAGGTTCCGGACTCGGCAGCGGCGCCCGGCGCCATGGCATCCGTAGATTTCCCTTTAAGCCCAGCGGCGCCTGGCGACGCTGCGGGGGAGTTCTTCCAGTTCCTGGCGGCGTCCTGAACAATCCGATCTCCTCTTGCGACCTCGCCCTCCGGGCTGGCGGCGACGGCGCCGGGCGGGGGGACCGGCGTGGCGCTATGTCCATTCAGGCCGGGAGTATCGGCGTTCCGAGAGCCGGGATCGCCTTCCTGAAAACTCGCCTCGCCGGGCGTTATGCCGGACACCGAATCTGCCCGGCTTACCCGCGGTAATACCAGAAAACGTATCCCGGAATACTCCAGCATTTCGATCCGCGCGATCAGTTGACGGAGCGGATCCGCCCCGGCGCCCATCTCACCTCTCCTTCCCTCTGCCGGCTCCTGATAAATTGCTGTCCCCTGCTCTTTCGGATCCCGCGACGCCGGAGTGCAGGGCGGTCCCGACGCCCTGCGACCGCCTTCCGCCTCCCTGAGGGCGATCCTCCCCCCATTCGCAGCGCGACAGCCATGCCATCAGTACCGCCCACGCTGCCCATAAGATCAGAAATACGCGAAAGGCGTACGGTCGGCCGAAAATGCCTTTTTCAGACGGATTCCACGGGAGCGAGCCGGCGGATCCTGCTTCCTCACGGTCCGATCCCATCCCGGAAGCCCCACCGGCCCGCCGGAGGCCGGTCCCGCCAGCCCTGTCGTCTCCGCGCCGCGGCATCTGTCTTGTCCTTTCCTCCCGGCAGACTCACCGGCCAGCGCCCCCAGCGGGACCGGAACGGGCTGGTGTCGCTTCGCCCATGCTGTCCATGCCAGGGAACAGCCATTCGGCGCGCACCCGCTTCCCGCTGGAATCGAGCAGAAGGCTCCTGGCGAGCCTTCCGCGGAGCCACGTCCGGTTGGCTTCCTCGATCTTTTTCGCGCGGAGCATCTCATATATTTCGTTGTAGACTTCGTCCAGAGGAGCGATGCCGGCTTCCCTCCGGCCCTCAACCTTGAATACGCCCCACGCATGGCCCAGGTTAATGGCGTCTGATACTCCGCCAATCGGGAGTCCGGCCAGCGCAACGGCGACGCCCCCTAGCCTTTCGGGCTCGACGAACGGATCGCCTCCCTTCCCTGCGATCAATCCTCCGCGCTCGCGTGTTTCCCGGTCGTCGGAATACCTCCGGGCAAGGTCGCCGAAATCCTCGCCCCCGCGCGCTCTGACGGCGATCTCCTCCGCCAGAGCCAGCGCGCCTTCCCGGAACCTGATGGCGCCCGTCTCCGGATCCGGGATGGTCTTTCCCACCACTATGCGCCGGACCTTCCACGCCGCTGGCCTGACAAATTCACGCTTGTGCGTCTCGTAGTATTCCGCTACCTCCCGCCTGGAAGGCCGGCCAGCAGCTATCCGTATCCGCTCCGCCGCCATATTGATAAGAAGCATCTCCTCAATCTCGCGCCTCAGATCGGCCATCGAACCGCCGGCTTTTTCGAGCGTCTTTCTGATGCCGCCGTCCCGTCTTACCCGCCCCTCGATCTCGCGGTCCACATCCTCGGGCGCCACCCGGAACCTTTCTTCCCTTGCCCACTGCAGAAGAAGTTTTTCCATGACGATGTCGCGCAGCCTCTGTAGAAATTCCTCTCCATATTCGCGTTCGTACCGGGCGCGTGCGACCCCGTCGAACCGCTTCTGCTCGATAAGTATCTCGCGCTCTTTCCTCAACGCCTCGAATTTCAGTCCCATGTGGCGCTCGACTTCCGCGCGCGATATCCTGTCGGTATTGATGGTAAGCACCGCCTCGTTATAGGAAACCGGGGCCGGGTCGGCGGGCAGCGGAGGATCGGGCGCGGAGGCGTTCCCGCCAAGGGGCGGTTCCGCCCCCGGCAGGGGCGACTGGAGGGCCGCCGCGAACGCAAGATACGCGATCGCAACCGCCGGCCGGTTCCGCCACACCGGTCCCGCCTGAAGGGATCGCATCGGGAAGGTCCCGAAAAGGCGCGCCCGCGCGCAACCGCCCGTGCCCGGGCGCGACGGCGCGATATCGTCCGGTATTCCGCCTTCCGAGACCTTCGCGGGCGCTGACGATCCGTACCAGCCTGTCCCCGCTTCAGTCCCAGCCACCGGTTGCCTCCGCTTAATCATATCCAGCGGCAGAATCCGTCCGGCCGGTGCCGGCGCGCCCTGGCGGAAAGGCGCGGGACGACGAACGGACGTGCCTCACCGACAGCCATATGCCGGGCAGCCGGTGCGCGCGGCCCACCACCCACGCATCTTAAGTCCTCGCCGCGGCATGTCAAAGGGCGGGGGACATTGTGACCGGAGGCGCGGAAGTCCGAGCCGGGCCCGCATGCTTCGGAGCCACGTCCGACCGACAGCCCCTGCCCGTCCATGGCGCGCGACTTAGGGCCTGTCCGGAAACCTCAGGCTCAGAGCATATGGCTCGAGGCCGATCGCCTTCCCGGCGGGAGGGTTCTGGATGGGCTTTTATCGCCTTCCATGTCCCGCAGGATGGACTTTGAAATTGCCCGGTCAAAAGCCGAAAGCGAGGCGGTTGCGCTGTCGGTCCGGCAGAAAACGGCTGTCAGAGAGGATGCGAGGAAGCGGGCGGGGAGATGTACGCCCAGGCTTGCCTCCGCCACTCTCTGAAAAACGCTTGGGGTAAAAATCGCGAAAAGCGCTATCCGGCGGGAGCGTGTTCACTCTGGATGGCTGGGGTAAGCCCCCGGCCGCCCGCGCAAATCTCTCTCCCGCGCGGAGACATCGCAACCGGCTCGGCACGTGAATCCAAGTTGACATTCGCACAACTATCCCGTTAAATGTATCAGGTTGGGAAGCAACGGAGCATCCCGTGAATGAGCGGGCGTTTCCCGGGAGACATCCGCCAGCCAAAGCGGAGACTTCCGCATCGTCCTACAACAGGGAAGCAGACTGGTTGTAATTGTTTGTCGCCTCAGGTAGCGGTTGCTACTGGTGGCCCGCATGAACCGGTGCGACAGCAGCGTGCCGCGGCGGATGCGCTCCATCCCCTGTCTCCCGACATAGGGGGCGGTAAACAGTTACGACTGGCGCAGGAGGGAAATCGCGATGCGCAGGATAGCGATAATAGCTGGACTTCTTGCATCGGGGGTGGCGTTACCGGTTGGCGCTGAGGATTACGTGTTTTCTACGTTCGCCGGCTCAAGCGGGAAACCCGGTTGGAACGACGGGATCGGCTGCGCGGCGAGGTTTAACGCACCCCAAGGGCTGGCGGTGGATCCGTCAGGCAACATATACGTGGCTGATGCGGACAACAATACGATCCGCATGATGAATGCGGCTGGGCAGGTCATCACCGTGGCCGGGAGGGCTGGCTTTGCCGGGAGCACCAACGGGACCCGCGGCGCGGCACGGTTCAATTCGCCGCGCTCTGTGGCGCTGGATTCCTCCGGTAACATATATGTGGCCGATACGTACAACAACACGATCAGGAAGATAACTCCCGCAGGTGTCGTGACGACGCTGGCCGGGCAGGCCGGAACTCCGGGTTCCGACGATGGGACCGGAAGCGCGGCGCGGTTCAACGTCCCCTCGGGAGTTGCAGTGGATTCCGGCGGCAACGTGTACGTCGCGGACACGGGCAACCACACCGTGCGGAAGATAACTCCCGCAGGTGTCGTGACGACGCTGGCCGGGCAGGCCGGGGCCCCGGGTTCCGACGACGGGACCGGAAGCGCGGCGCGGTTCAATCTTCCCTCCGGCATGGTAGTAGATGCTACCGGCAACGTGTACGTTGCGGACGAATCGAACCACACGATTCGTAAGATCGCCCCTAATGCGGCGGTTACCACCCCGGCCGGCCATGCCGGAGAACCCGGCAGCGTTGATGGAACCGGCATAAATACGCGTTTCAACTTCCCTGCGGGTATGGTCGTGGATGCCTCCGGGACCATTTATGTGGCGGATTCCGGCAATCATACGATCCGCAGGGGCAGGAGCGTAAACGCGCCGAATCTGCCGCCGGTCATCTCCAGCATCCCGAACTGGGCCACCAGCGAGGATATGCCGGCGGAAATACTGTTCTTCGTGAGCGATTTCGAGACATCCGCAGCGAACATTACCGTAACAGGGTCGTCCAGCAACAAGGCGCTGGTACCCGATGAGAACATATCTTTCGGAGGCTTCGGGATGGGCCGCAGCGTTACGATAACCTCCGTCGCAGAACAGTCCGGAACGACGACGATGACCATTACGGCGACCGATAGCGAAGGGCTATCATCCAGTTCAGTATTCGTGCTTGCGGTAAACCCGGTCAATGATCCGCCAGTCATAATATCCGGCCCCCACGCCGCCCCGAACCCGGCAGAAAGCGGACAGGAGGTGGCGTTCTCGGTCGAGACATATGATGCGGACGGCGACCAACCCGCCTTTTCCTGGGATTTCGGCGACGGCACGGGTTCGACGGAGAAAGATCCGACCCATGTCTTCGCTGCTCCAGGCACCTACAACGCAACCGTCACGGTATCGGACGGGAACGGTGGAACGACGACGGCCTCCGTAGCAGTTAAGGTTGAGGCAAGGAATCTCGTCCTGAAAAAGCTCGGTATAGCTCGCGAGTTCGGCGGGCTGAGGCGGCTCAGGATCAAGGCGGCCGGAATCGGAAATGCTCCGGAGGGAATATCGCCCGCGGATACGACCGTCGGGTTGAATATTGCCGGAGTAGTCGTGTCGGGTCAGATGAATGCTAAAGGGAAAATCACCCTTGATAATTTGAAGTTCAAGTTCGCTCCTAAGTGGAAGAAGCTTCCGGACGGCAGTTTGCGAAGCTTTGCCGGACCGGCGAAATTCAAGGCTTCGATACTGGAAAACGACTTGGCCTGGGAAGAGGAGTTGGGAGCGGCGAAGCTGGAGAAGAACGCTGGAGGTCCTATCCCGACCGACGTCGAATTCGCGCTTTCGATCGGAACGATACATTACTCCGCTCTATGTGCGGGCCAGTGGAAATCGGACGCGGCGAAGGGGAAATTCAAAGGGCCAACCCAATAGGGATGTGTGCCCTTCATGTGGCCTCTTCCTGTGGCGGCATGCGGCAGCACCAGACTCCCATGGTCGCGAGTCTGTTGCGCTGCGGACCCGCAGAAGCGGCTGTCAGCGAGGACGTGACGTGCAGTCGCGGTGAGGGTGCTCGCAGCTTGCCTCCGGCGATCTCTGGATCGCGCCCGGGGTAAAAAACGCAGAGAACACAGGGTGCATGGCCGCAAATGCGGATGGCACTCAGGCGATCTGAGAACTGTCGGGCAGAAGATCTTATTCCAAAAACTCCCCCGCCGGGCAGCGGGGGATGGCTGAGCGTATAAGATCCGCGCTGAAGGTTTTCGGACAGGTTGTAATTGTTTGCCGCTCTCAGGCAGCAGCTGCTGCTGTTGATGACGCTCGAACCGGGACGACAACAGCGCACCACGAACCAGCGCGCTCCCTCCGCCGAGCCCCGACATCACAGAGTGCGGCAAACAACACATGCGCCCGGCGCTTCGGACCGGGCGCTGCCGCTGTTCGCGGAAGGAACGCTGACGGGACGCGCAGTTGCGGTCCGGAAGGCGTGCGCCTGGGATCAGATCTGACGCTCCGCGGACGGGTCTTGCCTTCCGGCGGATCCGTCTGCCGCTCCGCAGGCGCACCTCAATGCTCCGCCGTCCCGCCTTGCTGTTCTGCTGTCACGTCCTGCCCTCCAGCGGGATCATCCTGCTTCCCGGCGGACTCATTTTTCCGGTCGGAAGCTGCATCCTGGCGTTTCGCGGGCCCATCCGGCGGTTCGGCAGGACCCTCCTGCAGGGCCACCGATCCCTCCTGCCGTTCGGCGAATCTTTCCTGCTGTTCGACGGTAGCGTCGCCGCGTTCAGCGGATACATCCGGCGATCCGGCGGAACTCTCCTTCAGGGTTACGGTCTCATCCAGCCGTTCTACGGGCCATTCCTGCCGGTTGGCCGTACCATCTTCGTGCTCCCCTGCCCCGCCTGACGGCTCAGCGCGACCGTCCTGCAAGGATGTCACCCCATCCTGCCGTTCGGCGGGCCCCTCCTGTTGGCTGGAATCGTCGTCCTTGCGTCCCGCCGAGCCGTTCAGCGGCCCGGATTGTCCATCCCCCGATTCCGCGGGACCGTTACGGCGTTCGGCCTGGACGTCCTGCCTGTCGGGGGAGCCGCCAAGTTCGCCGGCCTTCGGCAGGTCCTGGAGACCGGACAGGCCGAAGTGCTGGAGGAATTCTTCGCTGGTGGCGTAAAGCAGGGGCGATCCCAAGGAATCGCCTCGTCCCATTATTTTGATGAGCCTTCGTTCGAGCAGGCTGCGGAGTATCTCGCCGCAGTTCACCCCGCGCACGGCCTCAATCTCGGCCCTCGTTATAGGCTGGCGGTAGGCTATGACGGCAAGCGTCTCGACGGCGGCCTGGGTCATCTTCGAGGCGTCGCGGTGGCGCTTGAGCCTGTGGAGGAACGGAGCCATATCGGGGCGGGTCATAAGCCTGTAGCCGCCTGCGACATGAACGACCTCGAAGGCCCTCCCTTCCCTGTCGTATTCGGCCTTCAGTTCCGATATGACCGCCCGCACCTCGTCGGCCGTAAGGCCCGTGGCGCGACCGATCTGTGCCGCCGTGACAGGTTCTGGAGTGGCGAACAGCAGCGCCTCGACGCCCCGGCGCGCTCTGGCGGCTTCTCCGGGCGACATTTGGGGCCGCTTGCGGCGGGGTCGGACCTTCGTGGCGTCCGCGCCTCCCCCGCCGGCAGCGCCCGCACCCTCAGCTACCGCCGCCCCGGCCTCCGCTCCAGCCGCGCCGCCGGCGGCATCCTCCGCCTCATACGCCTCCTCGATATCTACATCGGCCTCTGCTCCATCCTCCGCCTCCCCGGTCCCGGTTTCGAGGCCGGCCGCGGCTTCCATCCCCGAAGCGGCCCCGACCGCGTCGCCTCCATGCCCTGCGGCGGCGCCGCCGTCCTCGCCGCCAGCATCCCCGGCGGCGGTTACGCCGGCCGGGGCGCGGGCATCGGCGTCCGCGGCGGCGTCAGCGGACCGGCCGTCATCGGCGTGCGCCCCGATCTCCGTCCGTTCTTCCTTCTTGCGCCTCCTCTTCCGCAAGATACCTGACAGAACGCCACGCTGGGCCGGCAACCCTGCCTCGCCATCCTGCCCCGCGGGTACCGGCGCGAACTTTTTCAGGTCGAGCTGGTCGCCTTCCGCGGAGTCGTCCCGACGGCCAGACTCGCCGCCTGATTCGCCGGAGCCGGCGCGTTCTACGGCTGCCCCGGTTCCAGCGCCGCTCCCGGCCGCTCCGGCTCCACCCGTTTCCACCCCGGGGACGTTTCCGGCCGTCTCTGCTTCTGTCGTTTCCGCCTGGAAGCGGTCGCCGGCCGCTCCTGCTTCGCGGCCGCATCGGGCCGTCCCTCCCGGCGATTGGCCGGCGGCGGGATCTGCGGATGTCTGGCCGCTCCCGGCGCGCTTCCGTGGCCGGCCTGCCTTCGCATCCGGCGGTCTGGAAACGCCTGGCGCGGGCGGTTCGGGTGGCCCGGTCCCGGCAGCTCCAGAGGGGTCCGCCGGGTTGTTCCCGCCAGCTTTTTCCTCCGCTCGCGGATTTTCTCCGTTCACCTTTCCGCTCCCCACGTTTTCCCCGGCCGCCCAAGACCAGGCTTTCCCCCGCCGGGACGGACGCGATCGGGACCCGGCGGGCCGCCGTCCCGGCTTCCGGCCGGGCGCGGAGGCGGCATGCGGCTGCCGGGACCTCGACCGGCGCGGCATCGGGGGCCCTTCCCGGTACTGAGGGGCACCCGGCCCGCATCCCCGGTTCCCTTCCTCAGGCTGGCGCGCGACATATGCCACCGCGGCGCGGCCGCCGTGTTTTCAATTCCTCCGCCCACCAGGGACGCTCCTCCCCAGCGCCATATCCATCAGGTACTCGATCGCAGCCCGTTCCCGCAACTCCCGCAGCATCAGGTCGCCCTTGAGCGCCATCTGTTCGGCCAGATAGTCCCGCTCGACGCAGTCCCTGACCTCTTCGAACTCGGAGCGCCTCGGCGGTATCTTCCGTTCCAGCCTTACGATCTGAAACCCCTCGGGCGTCCTTATCGGATTCGATATTTCTCCGGGGGACATTTTCGCGAGGGCTTCCGCGACGGCCGGGTCGGTCTCCTTCGCGCTCAGACCCGCCATCGCGCCGAACCTTCTGATTATCTCCGGCCGATCATCGCTGTATCTGACCACGAGGGTCTCGAACTTCGCGCCGCCCCGTGCTTCCGCCGCCACGGCCGCCGCGCGCTGGCGCGCGGCCATCCACTGTTCGGGCTGGATCTGCCCGGCAACCTGAACCGGATCCTCGCCTTTCCCCGCCGGGCGTATGAG
>JAOACM010000166.1 GCA_026417845.1 Planctomycetota bacterium
GTGGGATCCTGAACGACGGACAGGGAGGTCCCCTTCAGCCGCCCGGCCTGCGCATGGCCGAGGCCCTCGGAGAAGTCCGCGAGTCGCTGCAACGGAACCTGGACGCGAAAAAAGGGGCTCCGCAGAAAAGCGGCTCGCCCGCTTGGCGGCGTGCATCGACCGCGGGACGGATCACGTCAAGGAGGCCCTGAAGGAAGTTCGCCGTCGCACGGAGGAGGTGCGTCGAGTTGATGCGCTGCTTGATCCGGCTGCCGGCCCGGCCAGTAGGCGCCGGGCGGAATTCGAGATGCTTCAGAAGGAGTTCTCCGGCAGTCTGGATTCGATCCGGCAGCGGATGGCCGGTGTGATGGCGAGTTTTCTGCCGGGACTCTTTGCGGGGGCCGGCGATCCGGAAATCCCGTCGGACAACCTCGATCTGGAGCGATGGTTTCGAACACCAAAGGGGCATGAGCGCCACATTCATGGGCGGGCGCACGCCGGCGCGCGCATCGTAAAGGAAGGCCCGTCGCTCGTCCTCGCCCTCGATGCCCACCTGCTCCACCCGGAGCCCTTCTCCCCCCAAGACCTTCTGCCTTACGCCAGGGCTACGCAGCCCGCTTGCCAGCGCGAGGCGGTTCGTCGCCAGAAGGTGATGCGCAAGGCCCGGTCCAGGAAATACCGTCCTGATCTCCTCGCCGAACTCGAACGCCGTTACCTCGGCGGTTGCCGACAAGTCCCCTCGCCTTCTCTTTTTTCCCACCCGCCGGGTACGATGCCCCTCGAAAGACGATCCCCATCAAGTCGCCTTCCCAATGCATCCGACTCATCTTAGCCTTTTCGCGGACCGTTGTTTAATAAGCATACCGTATATCGTTACGGTGAAGGATCCGGACTCGGACCATCTGCCGGCGTCGTCGCGTTCCTGGACGTAAAGCGTGTGGCGGCCCGGCGTCAGCGCGAAGGCCGGCGTGAATGAGGTATCCGTCGTCTCGATCCAGACGCCCGATTCGCTGTCGAGCTGGTAGCGGAATGTGCCGTTGCCGCCGCTTCCGCCGGTCCAGGTCCACGTCGGCGTCGTGTCGTCCGTGAAGGCGTCGCCGGATACCGCTGGCGCCTCCGGCGGGACCGCGTCGTATACAACCAGCGCCGATCCCGCGAAGCCCGGATTCCCAAGATCGTCCTGGCACGCCCCCGCGGGCACGCTCACCGTTACGGTGCCCTCTGCGGTCGGTTCGACTTCCAGCCGGTACAGCGTGCCGGTGATCCTTGTGAAGGCTCCCTTTGCGCCACCCGTAACCGTTATGTCGTCGGATGAGAAATCAACGACGTTCTCCTGGAAGCTGAACGTGAAAGTTATGGGAGTTCCCGTGACCATCTCGTAGTTGGGCGATATCGAGACGGCCGGGCCGGCTGTGTCCACGAATATCGAGAACGCCCCAGAAGATCCGTACTGGCCTGTAACGACGTCCTGTTCCTGGACGTAAAGCGTGTGCCATCCGTCTGTCAGAAGGGGCGCCGTGAAAACGGTATCCGTCGTTTCGATCCAGCCCCCCGCCGATTCACCGTCAAGCTGGTAGCGGAAGTGCCCGTTGCCCCTGCCTCCGCCCGTCCACGACCATGTCGGCCTGGGATTTGCCGTCGGGCTGACGCCGGTTACGATGGGCCTTGTGGGCTGGTATTCGTAAGCGCCGATATCCACCCCCGCCCCGTAGAGGCGATAGTGATATCGGCCGCGCTGGTCGGTGACGAGCTGGTCCGGATTCGAACCGCGATCCAATGCGGGACTGTCGGCTCCCAGAGCGTGCGTCCGGGTCGGACCTCCGTTATTTCCCAGCCCCTCCAGTTCAGGGTTTACCGGATTCGCCGCCGTCCCGATGTAGTTCCCGGAAGCGTCAGGCGATCCGGCCGCAAGTCCCGATCCCGTGTTGTCGCCTATGAGGCAGCAGGAGGCCGATACCGTCGCGCCGTCCTGGGATATGTCGGGATGCGCGGGGCCGGCGCTGTTATCCACATTGCCGGCCACCAGCGCGCTGACCATCGTCAAAGTTACGGCGCCGTTCAGGAATATGCCGCCTCCCTCGCCAACGCCGCACCGGTTGTCGGTCACCGTGCTGTTCCGTATCGCCAGCGAGCCGTTCTCCAGATATATCCCGCCGCCGCTGTTGGAACTCGAGCATCCGGATATGGTGGAGTTTTTCACCGTGACGGCTCCCGTGGTGACGGCATATATCCCGCCGCCGTAGTCGGCGTTTCCGCAGAGGGCTATCGTGCTGTTCTTGAGCGTCAGGGAGGCGGATCCGCCCACCGCTATTCCGCCGCCGCTGCCCAGGGCCTGACAGCCGGCGATCTCGCAGGAATCCACCGTAAGCGAGCCGCCTTGGCTGTAGAAATATATCCCGCCGCCGAGCTCGCCCGCCCCTACGTAGCCGTTGACCAAGGCAAGGCCGGATATGGCCACGGATACGCCGTCCGTCGCGCAGTAGAATATGCGCGAGAAGGTCCCGGCATCCACGGCCAGTTTGTCCGCCCCCGGCCCGATTATCGTCAGGTTTTTATCAAGAGTTATCTGGCCCGTGGTAAGGTTTATAGTTCCGGCCGCGTCGAACACCAAGGTGTCGCCGTTCTGGGCGGCCACCACCGCCTGGCGAAGGCTCCCGTCGCCATCATCATTCGTGTTCGTGACCCTGATCGTCGCGGCATGCGCCGCGCCAATGAACAGGACGACGAATACCGGACAGGACACGGCCGCCGTCCGTACAGTACCGCCGATTCTTCTCCCCATGGCTGCCTCCTCGTTTTACGCTTCGCGCCCCCGGCGACTCTCCGACCTCTCTTCCCGGCCAACCGTCGCGGCCCCGTACGCAGGGAATCCCGGCGGGCGGAGCGCGATCCTTCCATCCGGTCCTCCGCGCGCGCTGGCACCGGACAAAGCCCAGGACGGTAGACCGTCCGCGCGGCAACTGTTTACCGCTCTCAGATAGCGGGTACTGCTGGTGGCGCGCACGAACCGAGACGACCACAACGCGCCACGAACGGATGTGCCCCATCCGCTGTGTCCCGACGTATGGGACAGCAAACAATTACTCCGCGCGCCCCCGCCGCGACTCCGGCCCCCCGCTTCTTCCCTCCGATGCCGCTTCGGCCCGGCCAGCCCGCGATCCAATTCCCTCTTTATTGACGGAACTCATTATCGCGCATCAGGGATGCGAGTCAACAAATACCCGGCAGGGATGAGCCGGTTGCGATGTTCCCGGGCGGGAGGGAAATTTGCGCGGGCGGCGAGGAGGGCTTACCTCAGCCCTTCAGAGGGAGCCCGTGGCCGCCGGGTAGCGTTTTTCGCGATTTTCACCCCAGGCGTTTTTCGGAGGGCGTCGGAGTCAAGCCTGCGCGCGCCAAGCCTGCAACCGTCCGTCGCGTCCTTTCTGCCAACCGCTCCTGCGGGCAAACAGCGCAACCGGGTCTGAAATCGTGTACGTGCCCAGGCACGACATATTCCTGATGGTGGCGTCGGCCGAGAACGTCTTTGCCAAGGGCCTCTTCGAGGAAGTCTGGCGGCCCGACCCGAAGGACAACAGCTTTGCACGCGTGGTGCTGGCCGGCCAGACCCCGGCCTTCGCACATGTCAACACGGGCCTGCAGTACGACCCGGTGACCGACCTGTGCTTCTACATCGCGGCGGTGGGCGCCCCCCGGCGATGCACGCCTTCCGCTATGTGCCGGAGAAGGCCCTTGGCGCCGGAGGCGGCGCGCCGTGAGACGCGGGCCGGGGGTGGATTCCCGGCGCGTTTCCCCTGTCTCTCCCGGGCCGAAGGACTCCGTCATCCCCCCGGAGTCTCCTCCTTTGCAGAGCCCTGCCCATCGCGGCCGGCGCGCCGTCCTGGCGCGGCCCCCCCGCCCGACGTCCACTTGATGATCCGGGATGACGGTCCGGCGCATGCTGAAGCAGCTCGCCCCGACACCTCTCTTCCCGAAGCCGTCCGGTGGCGCCGTACCGTGGCGTCGCGATCCCCGGGTCGGGTGTATCTCCCGCCTCCATAAGTACCCGGCTGACTGGTGTCGCAATAGTGTCCCGATCCTCCCGCGATGCGTTTTTGCGGATGAACTTTCCGGGCGGACGGATCACAATAACATATGTTTGACATCCGTCATTGAAGGCAAGGGCGGATCCTGCCGGCCCGCCAGCTTCTGGTATCCGGTCCGGTCGCGCGCCGGACAGCCTCACGTCGGGACCGGGGGCGGAAAGAGAGCCTCGATGTAAAAGGAGCCGGCCGGGCCGTGGAACGGGAGCTGGGGAAGGAGGATGGGGCCGCGAGGTCCGAAGGAGGCACGGACTGAGCGTTTCCCGGAGGATTGAGAGCGGGGGTTGATGCGATGAGAAGGGCCGATGCGACGAAAAGATTGGCGAAAGGGATGGCGGCCGGGATTCTGCTGCTAGGCGTACTGAGCTGCGGGGACATCAACGTTTACATAACTTTCGAGGCCCCGAAGGCCGAGAAGGCCATAAAGGCCATAAACGATCAGGTATACGGGAGCGCCGCCGGAAAGGATGCGGTCCCGGTCGGGAAGGAAAAGAAGGATGGGCCGGGGGGGAAGGCATCCGGCGAGGAACAGGGATTCCGTTGCCGCCCGATCTTCCCACTTATCGGTGCGGGCATCGCGTGGGCCGGCGAGGCGGACATCAAAATCGAGACTCCGGCCATCAAGGCGCTGAACAGGAAGCGTGCGGAGCGGCTGCCGCAGCTTAACGCATGGAAGGACAAGGGCGCGATCGGCGAGGCGATGGACGGCTATGTCGCGCGCGTCCCGGGATCGAAACTGGACTCCATCAAGGAAACGAAGGAGGTCAACGACCTGGTCTCGGCGGAGAACCAGGACCGCAAACAGATAATGCAGGAGCTGCTCAAGGCGAACAAATGGCCGGCGGAGGATCTTCCGAAGCTCCAGGAGCTGTTCGCCAAGGACATGCGCGAACGCGCGGCGAAGGGGCACTGGATCCAGAACCCTGACGGGAAATGGGTGCGGAAGGAGGCGGACAAGTAAAGATTTCCGGCGCGTCTCCGAATCATGGTCCTCGTTTGCGGGAGGGAAAAGCAGGTCATAGAGGCGGATGGAGAACTCAGGAGGAGGATGTCATGAAACGGGCATTCCCATTGGTGGTGATAGTTGTGACCATGTGCGCTTCGGCGGGAGTCCTGGCGGCATGCGGCGATCCGCAGGTCAGGACCGATCACCCATGGTATCCGGGCGAGCTTTCGTGCTCGACCTTCGAAAGGCTGTTCAAGACGCAGGCGGAGGTCTACAAGCGCGTGACCGGGCGGTCCGTCGAGACCGACGAGGACAAGGCTCTGGCCGCGTGGTTCTGGCGCAATTTCAACTTCGCTCACTCCGAGGACGGCAGGAGCGATTACTGGGACACCGGCTGGAAAGGAGGCGGAGAAAGTAAGAACCGCGAATACTGGCATGGGCTGTTCGCTCTTGGGATAGGGATGTGCGGCACCACCCACGCCCATATGTGCGCCGAGATGAACGCGCTGCTGGGGCACGGCCGCGGACGGGTCGTCGGTGTATCCGGCCACAATACGTTCGAGGTATTCCTGACCGGCGGCGAATACGGCGAAGGGAAGTGGGCGCTGCTGGATCACGATATCTCGACCGTGATATTCGATCCGGAAGGCAAGCGGCTGCTGTCCGTGCGGGAGATCAAGGCCGATATCAAGAACCTGACCGATCCCTCCTGGAAGAGGGAGCGCCAGAGGGGCTGGCTCATTTCCGGTCTGCATCCCTCGGATGCGCGCGGGGTGTACACGGAGGTTAAATGGGTGGAATATCTCTGCGGATACGCCTGTCCGCCGCCGATAGTTCACCTGAGGGCCGGCGAGAGCCTGAGGCGTTACCTGAAACCCGGCCTGGAGGACGGCAGGACGTTCGTCTACTGGGGGAGAAATTACAAGGGGAAGATACCCGGCCCCAGCAGGGGGAGAACATGGGTCAACCAGCCCGAGAAGATGTATGGGGCCGAGAGGGCGACTGACGACATGGAGGGACGGGTCCGGTATGCCAATGCGGTCTACACCTACAAGCCTGATTTCGCCGGCGGGAAGTACAGGGAGGGCGTAATTGATGAGGGCGACGGCCACGTGACGTTCGAGTTCTACACACCATACGTCATAGGTTGCACCCCGTCCAATGACGCTCCATGGGGAATATACGAGCAGGGCGGGAAGAATGGACTTGTCCTGAGCGGGAAGATGACCTGCGGGGTGAAGATATCCACCGACCAGGGGAAGACATGGCAGGACGCCGGCAAGGCATCCGACGGGATGGACCTGACCGATTTCGTTAAGGGCCATAAGCAGTACTGGATAAGGTTCGAGGCGCCCGCGAAGGAACTCGCCGGCTCCGACCTGGTCATGCGGACGGTGTGTCATTGTAACGCCGCGATCATACCCCACTTGAAGGATGGTACGAACAAGGTGACGTTCCACGCTTCGGGGCTGGGCGTGATATCCGCCGGCCCCAACAAGGACCAGGCGGAGGCGCACCTCGTCGAAGGGAAGATGGGCGAAAAGCTGATAACCCTCGAGCTGGCCGCCCCGCGCAATGAAAAAGCCGCCCGGGTCTACGCGGCCGCGTGGGTGGCATCCGGCTGCCCGCCTAAGGCGGAGGTCAAATACCAAATCGAATACTCCACGGATGGCGGCAAGACGTGGAAATCCGTGGTCAGGGACTGGCAGGTGGTCCGCAGGCCCTACGAGCCGGACGACTTCTGGAGCCAGAGCTTCTGCTGGGGCGAGGCGCCTCTCGATGACGTCCAAGGTCCGGTGCGGGTGCGCTTCAGCAATGACGGCGGAGTGACGTACCGGAAGGTCGAGGCGCATCTGGCTTACAAGGTCTCGAATCAGGGGCCTGTCGAGGTCACGTTCGCGTGGACGGAGGGAGGAAGCAGCGAGATGAAAAAGGCATCCCGGGTATTCCAGGGTAAGCCTTGCGAGGAAGATTCCTCCTGGACGGTCGAGACCGGGCAGAAGACGGAAACCCTCTGGGTAGAATACGCCGCCAGGTAGGCGGCGGGCCGGCGGTCGCCTCCGCCCCGCTTCGCCCGGTGATTCCGGACAGGGCAGTAGTACGCTCGGCGCCAGGGGCCGCGGCCGCCTGGCGTCTGCGTTTTTCCGCCTTGCCGGGTGGGGCGCGTGGCGACCGGGCGCGGGGGTGCGATGCGGCTCCGGGCCGGCCGCGCGTCGGGCAGGAGCGGGCGGCGGGAGCGTTTCGCCGATTCCCGGCGGTCGGGGAGGACGAATGGGGCGCCTCGCGTTCTGGATAGACCTGGCCAATTCGCCGCACGTGGTATTTTTCAGACCGATAATAGAGCGGCTGAGGGAGACCGGGCACGAGGTGATGATAACGGCGCGCGATTTCGCCCAGACGCGCGGCCTGGCGGAACGGTGGGGGATTGAGGCCATCCCGGTCGGCGGACACGGGGGGCGGTCCAGCGCCGGTAAGCTGCTCAATCTGCTCGTACGGGCCATAGCGCTCAGGAAAGCGGTATCCGGGCGGCGTCTCGACATCGCCCTTTCTCACAACTCCTACAGCCAGATACTTGCCGCGCGGACGCTCGGCCTCAGGGTCGTAACGCTTATGGACTTCGAGCACACCCCCGCCAACAGGCTCGCCTTCAGGCTCGCCCACAAAGTCATCGTGCCGGCGGCATGGCCTCCGGGCACCGCCGAACGCCTGGGCGCCTCTCCGGACAAGGTCCGCAGATACGACGGCCTGAAGGAGGAGGTGTACCTCTGGAACTTCGCCCCGGATGCCGCGGCAAAGGAGGAGATCGAGAGGCTGATCGGGTCCCGCATCGGCGAGCGTCTCTTGGCGACGGTGAGACCGCCGCCGTCGGAAGCCATATATCATCGCTTCGACAACCCCTACTTCGAAGTTATCATGGACTACCTGGCCGGGAGAGAGGACGCCGCGGTCGTCGTGCTCCCGCGGAGCGAGGCGGAGAAGCGACGGATCGCCGCGAGGAGGAGCCGGAATTTTTACATTCCCGAAAGGCCGCTTGACGGTCCAACGCTGCTGTATCTGAGCGATGCCGTAATCGGCGCCGGCGGCACGATGAACCGGGAGGCGGCCGTGCTGGGGACCGCGGTTTATACGATTTTCGCCGGGAAACAGGGGGCGGTGGACAGGTTTCTGATTGAGAGGGGGCGAATGGTTGACCTGAAGGCGGCGCTGGACGCATCGCCCGACCCCGCTGCCGAGATATCCCGGATACTGAAGCTCCACAGGTGTGGGGAGAGGTCGCAATCCGCATCGCCCGAGGTCCTGAATAGAGTAATGGGATACATTCTGGAGGAGGATAAGGCGACATGCCGGAATTCTGCCGTATAGCCCCTGACGTTAGACTGGGAAAGGACGTCACTATCCATGGTTTCGTTAACCTCTATGGGTGCGAGATCGGCGATGGGACCAAGATAGGTACGTTCGTCGAGATACAGAAGAACGCTCGCGTGGGGGCGCGATCCAAGATAAGCAGCCACACGTTCATATGCGAGGGGGTTACGATAGAGGATGAGTGTTTCATAGGGCATGGGGTTGTTTTCATCAACGACCTTTATCCCCGCGCGACAAACCCGGACGGAAGCATGCAGACACATGAGGACTGGAAGGTTGTCCCTACCCTGGTGAAGCGGCGGGCTTCTGTAGGGAGCGGGGC
>JAOACM010000167.1 GCA_026417845.1 Planctomycetota bacterium
AGATGTGTATAAGAGACAGGAGTAGACTACCATCCACAGGGTCCGGCTTTGCCGGTACGAACTACGGTATGAATTCCCACTTTGGGCGCTCGCGCAGGACACCTTAGATGCCTTGAACCAGCTTAGAGAATCGCAACATATTGCAGAAAAGGCAGTTATGACTTGACTGATATGTCAGACAGGGGAGGGGAGAGGCTATCCCCTTCACAATAAAGCTCGTAACCATGTTTGGCGGCATATGTTATGGCTTTGCCAAACTGGTGCAAGGCATCTTAGGATGTGATCCCTATGTCTCCTCAATAACCTCGGAAATGGCCAGCAGGTTACCCTGCCAGCGGTCTTCCGGGATGTCCTCGGTTATGCCGATTATCACGCGGTTGGTCTGCCTGGCGAGATCTACTATCTCCCGGGCGCATTTTCTTATGGCATGGATGTCGGCCACGTGCAGGGAGGAAGGGAAGTTGATCCACAGGACCTTGTCAGGCCAGGCCTTCAGCGCTTCCTCCAAAGTCATATCGGTATCCGGCGCGGGAGTGAAGGCCTCGATGTAATCGAGTCCGCAGGCCGCCACGTCCGCCGCCCACGCCCTGGCGTTGCCGTCCATGTGGGTGCCCAGCTTTATACCCCTGGGGCGAAAGTACCCGGCGCACTCGTCGAATAGCGGTATACAGAATTGCTTGTACCGTGGGGGCCCCATTACCTCAGGCGTTTCGTTTCCACCGAAGTTCGCGTGGGTGATAGGCGCTGCCGCCAGCAGGGGATAGACTTCCCTGAGCTTGCGGCGCATGGCGGCCTCGAGCGCGAGTATCTCGTCGCGCCGTTCCATCCATTCGATCGAGAAATTCTCCACGCCCATCCAGGTCACCATAATGTGGTGGAGGGGGCAGGCGCCAACTGCCGCCCGGCATATCACGTCACCTCCCATCCACCTCTCGGCCGCAGCGAACGCCTCGTAGTTCGGCCTGTAGACCGTATCCTCGACCAGGAACCTCAGGACCTTGTAATCTTCGGGCCGCTTGAAAAATCTCTCCAGCGTCCAGCTCGTGAACCCGGCGGGCCGGCTGACCGAGCTTACCTCGCCGACCGGCGTCCGTATGATCGTCCGCGTCAGCGTCTGACCGTTTTCCTTATAAGTGTACATCTCCTGAACGCAATTTGGCGTCTCCTCCAGCACCGCTTTTTGCCTGCGGTTGACGATGCACAAGCCCCGGTTCCGCAGCTCCCTTTCCGCCGCGCACTGGGGGATCTTGTTCTCGTATATGGTAAACGGGATTTTGTCGGGTTTTTCGCCATGCAGCACCGCAAGCACCCGTTCCCTCGGCGTCAAGGTCAAGTCCTCCGATCTGGTCAGGCCGGGGAAATGCCCCGCCTCCCGCAACGGCCGGCCTCAGGATGCCACGCCCGGCCCCGGGCCGCGACACCGCCTCCCGCGCGGCGGCCTTTCGCGGTTTGCATCTCCTCCGCGGAATCTTATCATGGCCGCATCCGGATGTCCCGCGCGGATTCTCTTCCCCGATGGGCACGCTTCGGACGGGGACCGGGAGCGGCGGCCGCAAGCGGCGGGTTTACTGCTCTGGCGGATGCGCGACTGCCAGGCGGCATGCTGTACGCGCCTTCCGGCGGGAGGACGTTGCGGACGAGCTGGCGCCCACGGCGCGCGCGATCGCGCGGAGCATCGGGGAAGGCAAGAGAGGAAGAGGGGATGCCAGGCGGAAGGCCGAACATACTCCTGATATTTACCGACCAGCAGAGGGCCGACACCATAGGCTCGCTCGGCAACCCCGTCATACGCACGCCGAACCTGGACAGGCTCCGCTCCGAAGGAACGGCCTTCACCAGTGCCTACACGCCTTCGCCCGTGTGCGTCCCGGCCAGATGTTCGATGATATACGGCCAGTATCCCCAGCGGACCGGCTGCTATGACAATGCCTTCCCGATGCCGGAGGATGGGCGCGAGTCCTTCGTTGACGCTCTTACCAGGGCCGGCTACAGGACCCACGGTATCGGCAAGTGTCACTACACGCCGGATCCGCACGCCATGCGGGGCTTCCAGACGCGGGAGACGCAGGAAGAGATCGTCGGAGCGCCGGAGGCAGACGATTACCTGAAGTTCCTCCACGCCGCCGGGTTCGGCGGCATCGCGGATCCGCACGGGGTTCGCGGCGAGATGTATTACGTGCCCCAGCCGGCCCAGATGCCCGCGGAATACCACCCGACGCAGTGGGTCGGCGACAGGGCCGTCGCCTTCATCGGGAGAGAAAGCCGGTCCGGGAACCCCTGGTATCTGTTCTGCTCCTTCGTACACCCGCATCCGCCGTTCTGCCCGCCCAGCCCGTGGCACAAGCTGTACCGCGCGCCGCTGATGCCGCTTCCGAAGCTCCCGCCCGGCAGCGAATCCCTGCGCATGTACGTCAACCGCCACCAGAACAGATACAAATATCGCGACCAGGGGCTCGACATGAACCTCCTGCGATGCATGAAGGCCTACTACTACGCGACGATATCGTTCATTGACTTCCAGGTCGGCCGCATCCTCGAGGCCCTGGCGCAGGCGGGAGTCCTGGACGAGACGATGGTTATATTCACGAGCGATCATGGCGAGTTGCTGGGGGATTATGGGTGCTTCGGGAAGAGGTCGGTCCACGATTCGTGCGCGAAAGTGCCCTTGCTGGTCCGGCTGCCGGGCAGGTTCCCCGGGGGAGCGATCCGCAACGACCCCGTCAGCCTGGTGGATATTGCCCCGACGATCCTCGCCGCCGCCGGGACATCCATTTCAACCCATGCGCCCGACGGTCTTGATCTGGCCGACGTTGCCTCCGGGCGGAGCCGGCGCGAGCGAGTCTACATGCAGTATCAGCGGGAAGGCCTGGCCGTTTACGCTGCCGTCAGCGCCAGGTGGAAGTACGCCTGGAGCGCTCCCGATGGCCGCGAGTACCTCTTCGACCGCATCGGCGACCCCGAAGAAACCAGGGATCGCTCGGGGCTGCCGTTCTGCCGGCAGGCGCAAGAGGAGATGAGGCGGGCGCTGATCGGGTTCCTGAGGGAGGCCGGCGAAACCTGCGCGCTGGATGGGAACATCTGGAGAAAATTCCCGAAGCAGGAGGTGCCGGACAACCCGGACGCCGGACTGATCGCGCAGGACCACCCCTGGGCGCGCGCGCGGCTGCCGGGGTACTCCGGGGAGCCGGACTGAGGCGCGGGGATGGGTCCGCGCTGCGGAACGCTGCCCGCGTGGGCATCGCCACTGCGTAACGGGGGAGGGGAAATGTACCGGTGGGATACCGGGCGTGCTGCCGCGTGGTACGAAAGGCTGCCGTGGCTCGTCGGGTGCAATTTCCTTCCGAGTTCCGCCGTGAACCAGCTGGAAATGTGGCAGGCGGAGACCTGGGATCCCGCCACCATCGAGCGCGAGCTCGGGTGGGCCGGATCGCTCGGATTCAATGTTCTGCGCGTCTTCCTCCACGATCTGCTGTGGACCCGTGATGGAGAAGGCTTCCTGAAAAGAGTGGACGATTTTCTCGGCATCGCGGACCGCCATGGGATGCGCGTCATCTTCGTCTTTTTTGACGATTGTCATCGCCCATCTCCGAAACCGGGCAGGCAGCCGCCGCCGGTGCCGGGCGTACACAACTCGGGGTGGGTGCAGAGTCCCGGCAGGGAGGTCGTGGAGCGGTTCCACGATGGCACGGTGCCGGAGGAGGAAAGGCGCCGCCTCGCCGATTACGTCCGCGGCGTGCTGATCCGCTTCGGCGGGGACAGACGCATACTGATGTGGGACATCTACAACGAACCGGGGCAGACCGGCGCCGGGAACGATTCCTTCGAACTGCTGTCGGAGACGTGGAGATGGGCGCGCGAGGCCGCCCCGGCCCAGCCGCTGACCTCCTGCCTCGAAGGCTCAGTGGGAGAGAAAAACGCGGCGCTCAACCGCGAGAACTCCGATGTCGTTACCTTCCATTGCTACTCCGGCCCGAAGCTGGAGGAGACGATCCTCCGGCACAAGGAGACGTTCGGGAGAAGGCCGCTGATATGCACCGAGTATATGGCCAGGGAACTTGGCACCACGTTCCGGCACAGCCTGCCAGTCTTCCGGAAGCACCGGGTGGGCTGTCTCAACTGGGGGCTGGTGGCGGGCAGGAGCCAGACCCATTTCAACTGGAAAACCGTGGAGAAGCTGGAGGGGCTGAAGGCCTCCGGCGCCGCGCTCAAACCCGGCGATCCCATCCCCGAGCCGGAGCTGTGGTTCCACGATATTTTTCGAGTTGACGGGACGCCATTCGATGGAGAAGAAGTAGAATTCGTCAGGGGCTTCGTGAAGGAGGGGCGCCAGCTGCTGCCTCCGGGGAGAGGGAATACGTACTGGAGGAATCCCGCCGGCGTTTTCTGAACCGGGCGGTTACCGCCCTGAAGACGGCCACAAGCCGCGCGGACGCGAAACCGCGGGAACGTAAAGGAGGGATGGGGAAGGGTGGCTAAAGAACTGGCCTATGCGTTCATAACGCCGTACAACCTGATAAAGAGCCGCACCGGAGGCATAATAGCCCGCCTCTTGGCGCGAGCCGAATCGCTGGAGCTGGTCGGCGCCAGGATGTACGCGCCGTCCAACGCGATGGTGGACGAGTACAGGGAAACACTGGACCTGAAGGAGGCGGAGACGCCGGAAATACAGAAGGCCCTGAAAGCCTACCTCGACGATAACCTCCGTCCCAACAACCGTCGCGGTATAATCAATCGCGGCATGCTCCTACTGTTCGAGGGGGAAAACGCGGTGGAAGTGTTGTACCGCGTTACGGGGAGCTTTTCCTGGTCCAGCCGGCACGGCGACACGATACGCGGGACCTACGGCGATTACCTTACGATAGAGGGCGGGGGCACGTATTACTTCGAACCGGGCCTGCTGGTAGCGGCCACGCGCAAGGCGTGCCGCAGGCAGCTGGAAATATTCGCGAAGTACGCGGCCCCGGACGGCGGAGTGCTCGAAAACATCATACCCTTCGAGGAACACGAGAAACCCAGAGTCCAGACAACCCTCGTGATGTTGAAGCCGGAGAATTTCAACAAGCCCTCTGCCAGGCCGGGCAACATCATAGACGTATTCAGCAGGACCGGTCTCTACATCGTCGGCGCGAAGATCCTGCATATGAGCGTGGCGCAGGCGCGGGAGTTCTACGGACCGCTGAGACGCGAGTTCCCGGAGAGGCTGAAGTTCCTGGTTGAGAGGAAGATCCGCGAAGAGCTCGCGCCGAAGCTCGGCTTCGATGTTCCTCCCGCCAAGGTATCGCAGATAGCCGACGTACTGAAGGAAGACAACGCCGAGCACGAGTTCAATAAGATAGTGGAGTTCATGACCGGGCGCCATCCCTCCTCGGTCAGGTCCCGCACGGAGGAACACATGCCTGGACCGGCCAAGTGCCTTGCGCTGCTGTACCGCGGCGTGGATGCCGTGGCGAAGATACGCGAGGTGCTGGGACCGACGGATCCGAAGAAGGCCGGCGGCGGCACCGTGCGGAGCGACTACGGAGCGGACCTGATGAAAAACGGCGCCCACGCCTCGGACTCCCCCGAAAACGCCCTCCGCGAACGGAAGATCATAGGATTGGCCGGGGATGAACCGCCGGACATTGTGCCGATCATACGCCATTACATCGGGGAAACGTGACGGCTCGCCGGCGTCCCCCTGAAAATAACCGGGCGGGCTGTGGCGTCCCTGGTAATGGGCGGGGTATAATGCGATGCGTGGTGAGGGCCGGGGGCGTCCGACATATTCATCCCGTCCGGGAACTCCCTGAAGAGGGCGTGAGACAGTGCGGTGGAACCGGACGCAAAGAAGGTTCCCCGGGCAGGCTCCCAATCTTCAAAGAGGTACGCGCCACCGTACATGCCGGCCGAACCCTGTGTGGCGCCCGCGCCACGCCGCGATGTTAGTCGCGGCCCCGGGTTCAGGCGACCGCTGCACATCGGGGCGGTTCGGACAGGGGTTTGCCGGCCGTCTTCGAGAGGGAAGAGGTGGGCGATGCGGTTCGTGCGGACTACCCGGTGCGCGGTTATTGCCGGGCTGGCAGTAATCCCGGCCGCGGCGCGCGGGGATATAGTCTACTTCAAGAACGGGTGGAGCGTGGAAGGCCGGGTCAGAAGGGAAGGCGACCGGATAGTAATTGAGAACCGGACCTGCCGGGCGAGTTTCAGGATGGAACTGGTAGAAAGGGTAGAAGAGAAGGAGACTGACGAGGAAGCGTTCGAAACCCGTCGCAAGGACCTCGATCCCCGCGACGCCGAGGGGTTTTTCCGGCTGGGGCAGTGGGCGGCGGAGCGCGGGATGGACGCCGAGGCGAGGATGGCGTGGCGCGAGGCGATAGAGGCCGATCCGGAACACGCGGGCGCGAGGGCTGCGCTGGGGTATGTAAAGCTGGACGGGAAATGGGTGAGCGGCGACGATCTGATGAGGGCGAGAGGTTTCGTGAAGTGGAAGGGAGAATGGGTGCGGCCGGAAGCCGTCGGGGGTCTGCGGAAGGCCGAAATGGAACGGGAGATCGAGGCGATCAAGGCTGAGGCGGAGAGGCTGAGGCTGGCGCGTGCGGAGATCGAGCTCGAAAAGGCCAGGACCGAGACCGAGACGGAACGGTTGAAGGCGGAATCTGTGCGGGACAAAGCAGGCCGGTCCGTGACGGTGTACGTGACATGTCGTCGCGCGGTGAAATCCCTCGCCCCCCATAAAAAAGGTCCGCCACATCAGAAACCTGCACCCCATCTCAAGGGCGTCGAACCCCGGCACAGGGAAGTCCCGCCGGCGACGAATCCGTCCGAAGGAGGGGCGCCGATGCTTCAGGATACGGGGACCGGTTTTTCTCCGGTATTTCGCGACACGGGGACCGGTTTCTTCCCGGGATTCAGAGCCCCGGGCACCGGTTTCTGGGCGGGCCGATGATTTTCCCCATGCGAGGAGGAGGTGCGATATTTCGATATATCCTTCATGTCTACGTGCCGCGGGACAGGTCCGCAATCAAACTCGGCGGATTGTCATAGACCTTGCTGAATGGCTGCCTGCTTGACGCTATCCCTATCCCCAGATTCATAAACACGGAGCCGGTTGCGCTGTTGGTTCGCAGGGGCGGTTATCAAAGAGGACGCGACGAACGGGCGCGGAGGGGTATTGCGCAGGCTCGCCTCCAGGGTTCTCTGAAAGCTGCTTGGGGTAAAAATCGCGAAGAACGCAGATCCAGGACTGTGCGTTCTCTCTGTACGGCTGGGGTAACGCCTTTCTGTGGCTGGCCGGGAATCCTCTCGCGACGACGCACAGCGCAACCGCCTTCGCCGAAAGCCAAAATGCCTTGACAAAGCAGAGCCGCGAGGTTATTAATATCAATGAAACGCTCGGCGGTACCGGCCGAAATTTCGAATGAAACCACGGCCTCGCGACGATATTCCCCGGGTGGGAAACCGGTTGTCGTACCCGAACGGTTCGGGAATTCTCCTTCGCGGAACCGGCCTTTGACCGGGACGGTTCGCCGCTTTGGAATCGGGGCCCTCTCCGAAGTTCTCCATAGGGGCGGGGATGCCGTATCCGCCTGGATGGCGGACTTGGGATCGGGATGGGGGCAGGTGCTCGGGGAGAAAGCTTCCTCCGGCCTGGTGCGACGGAGCGTTCGCCCATGGCGCCGCATAGAGCTTCTGAGGCGCCGTTCGGATGCCGGGGGCGCAACCGGGCTCAGGGCGTCGCCCGGGGATTTTCCCCTGTTGCGGTAATGCGGACCGGCCCCGTTATCGGCTGGCTGCGCACACGTCGAACGTCCCTTTCCCGTTGCGGGCGAGGGAGAGCCGGAGCCTGATCGCCGCGCGTCGCGACATTTTTACCAGTGCGGCAGGGACGTGGACGGTAATCCTGCGGCCAGCCTTGCGGGGTCGGGCAGGTCCGACCGGTCTGCTGGCATAGCCAGGCCCAGCCGTTCCCGGCGTCGGCCTTACAAGTCGCCTCGCGCCGGCTGTCACCGGAGCGGTCGCGGCGGTTTCGGGTCGGAACGCGGTCCAGCCGTGGAGCGGCGCCCGGGATCCGAAGCCGGGAGGGAAAGCGGCGAAGTACGAACGAGGAGGATCGCAGCCTTGAGAGCATGTTACAAATGCGGGAACCCTTACGTAGAGCCCAGGGAACCTCCCGTTGACGCGCTCTGCCCCCGCTGCTCGTCGTACCTCCACGCGTGCGCCAACTGCGACTTCTACGACGAGTATTCGAGCAACCCGTGTCGCGAACCGAGGGCGAAATACATCAGCGACAGGCAGGGGATGAACCGCTGCGAATACTTCAGGTTCAGGAGGCCGCCCAGGCAGGAAAAGCTGTCCCAGCAGGCTGATGCCAGGATGAAGGAGTCCAAGGCCAGGGAAAATCTGGATCGCCTCTTCAATAAATAGCCCCTTTCCCGAAGCACGGTTCCGCACGCCATTTCTGGGAAAAACACACCAGGAGGCCCGCGTTGTGCTCGCGACACGCGAGGAAAGCGTACCCGCAAACAGTGCGATCGTCAGCCTCCGCTCGCCCGACACTCTCTCCGGCAGCACTGGATACGCGGCCGTGTAATTGTTTGGCTGCGTTCAAGTTGCGGCCGCTGTCTGTAGTGGCGAGTCCAGGCG
>JAOACM010000168.1 GCA_026417845.1 Planctomycetota bacterium
ACAGCATGAGCGACGGAGTCCGCGCCGGACCGGAATCGGCATGCTGATCGGCAGGAATAGCGATCGCCGGAGAGGATATCCTGGGGGCATGGAACGAATAGAGGGTTATGGAATCCCGCGATCCTGCAGGGAGCCGGTTGTGGCCATCGGGACGTTTGATGGGGTCCACCTTGGTCACCAGCGTATACTGTCGGCCGCCGTCGAATGGGCCCGTCGCCTCGACGCCCCGGCGGGCGCCGTGACCTTCAGACGGCATCCAAGACTGGCGATCGAAGGGCGCGCCCCGGACCTGATAACCTCGCTCGAACACAGGCTCGTGCTGTTCGAACGGCTGGGACTCGACTTCGCCTGGATCCTTGACTTCGACGTAAGGCTTGCATCGCTTTCGGCGGAGGAGTTCGCGCGGGAGTACCTAGCCGGAGCGCTGGGCGCCCGCGGGCTTGTGATGGGGACCGGGTCGAGCATCGGGCGGGACCGTCTGGGACCGGACTCCCCGGCCCTCCGCGAAGCCCTCGGGCGGATGGGCGTAGAGGTCGCGACGGTGCCTCCGGTCCTGGATGCCGGCGGCGAGCCGGTATCGTCCACGCGCATCCGCGAAGCTATCTGGGAATGCAGACTGGACGATGCCGCCGCGATGCTCGGCAGGCCGGTTTCGGTCTACGGAAGGGTTGTCCGCGGCGACGCGCGCGGCCGCAGGCTGGGATACCCTACAGCTAACGTAGATCTCGACAGGGGGGGAAGACCGCCATTCGGCGTCTACGCCACCTGGACTATCGTCGGCAGCACCAGGTACGGTTCGATCACCAACATAGGCTACCGCCCGACCGTGCAGGTACCGCCTCCCGGTCTCCGCCCCGATCTGATCATAGAGACGCACATGTTTGACTTCGACGGCGACCTGTACGGCAGGATCGTGGAGGTGGAATTCGTCGCGAAAATACGCGATGAGCGGCGTTTCCCGGACGTCCTGTCTCTTGTAGAGCAGATACGCAGGGACGAGGAAAAGGCCAGGCGTATACTCGAGAAGCAGAGGTCCCGGCTGTCATGAACGGGCAGGATGAAATCCGACGTGCCAACGCATCCGGGGACGGATTCCGCTCCGGGCGCGATGCGCTGTGGGGCGGGGACCCGTGTGCCGGATCGCCCGTAGCTCTGACCGGAAGGATCGGAGAGGCGGTGGCGTCCGCGGCGGCGCTGGCGGCGATCGTTGCCGCCCTGTGGCCCGCCTCCGCCCCGGCGGCGGACGGAGACGGAAAGCGGCCGGAAGCCCGCGAGCCGTCGCCGAGGGTCGTGAACGTCCGGGTGTTCTACTCATCGGAAGATCCGCGTTGGCCGCAAGCCGCCGCCTTAGTGTCGAAGGTGGCAGAAAGGTTCGGAGAAAAGGTCAGGATCGAGACCTTCGATATCGAGAACACGGAAAACTACAGGCTTCTTTCGAAGCTCGAAAAGGATCTCCGCATAGAACCGACCGGCGAGATAACGGCGGTCATAGGAAATTTTGCCCTTACCAGCCGTGGAGAGGCGAGGCGCGACGTGGAGAAGTACCTGGAGGCGTCCGTCGAAGCGATACTCAGCCCGAAGAAAGGCCCCGTTCGAGGAAACCTGTTCGCCTTCGCGCAGGAAACCTTCGGGCGTTCGGTGCGGGCTGTAACTCCGGAGGGCCCCGGGGTGGCGCTGGCAGTCTTCAGGACCGACGCGGAGGGCCGCGAGGAAGCGGCCGGGTGGGTGGAGGAAATAAACGCTGAAGTGGACTGCCCTGTGTGCGCCGACGTCGCCTTTCTGGTGGCCTTCGACGCGGAAGGGAAAGTCGTCTCCATCAAGCCGCTCAGGGAAATAGAACGGTACGGCAAACCGATAGACGCCTCCCCATTCCTAGATCAGTTCCGCGGCCGTCGGATTGACGGCCGCTGGACGATAGGCGTCAGCGGCGGAGGGGGCGGGAGCGAGATCAGCGGGATAAGCGGTGCGACGAAGACAGCCAGGCTGTATCTGAGCGGCCTGAAGGAAGCCTGGGCGCATTTCCGGGTCTACCGGATGGTCCACCGGAGCCGCTACAGGGACATCGTCGAGGAAGGGCCGGAACCGGCGCCGAAAATACGCGGCGGTGGGCGGCCCGAAACGCAAGGGGAAGTCCGGAAATGAAAGGCCCACAGGCTGACGCCTTGCGCCTTAGAGCCTGTCAGGAAATCCCCGAATGGGCCGGGCAGGATACTGCTGAAACCCCGGCCGCCGCTAGGGTTTTTGGACGGGGTCCAGGCCCCTGTCCGGAAACCTCCAGGCTGGACGGGAGGAACGCTGCGGAAACCATGGGCGCCGCAGGCGTTTCTGGACAGGCTTTAATGGTGCCGGTTCCTGCCCCGGCACCGCGTTCCCGTCGGCCCGCCAAGCCGGCGCCGCCGCCCGGCCCTTCGCTCCCGCCGGCGGCTGCCGTCGCGCTCGCGCTCGCCATCCTCCTGCCAGTCGCGGTGGACTTCCCGGCCACGCCGGCGTTCGGAGCCGAGGGAGGAGGAAAGGCACCGGAGGCCGGGGGGAAGGGAACCGGAGATGGTGCCGGGACCGGCGCGGACCCGACCCGGCGCGAGGGCCCTCTGCTTCGGATAATGTTTACCGCCGAGACCCACGGCGCCCTGTTCCCCTGTGACTGCCCCCTCGCAAAGATGGGCGGCGCTGCCCGTCGCGCCACTATCATAAACAGGATCAGAGAACGCGGCGATGTCCTGCTGCTGGACGGCGGCGGATGGGCAGCGGGAGGCATATACGATCCGGAGACGGCCGGAGAGAGGCTGGATCGCATGAGGAGCATCGCAGCGCTCAAGGCAATGGCCCTGATGCGCTACGACGCTTCCGCCGTGGGCGATGAGGAGATGGACCCATTGCTCCTCAGGGCGCTCGACGGGACCGGACTGAAGCCACCGGAATTCCTCGCCTGGAACTGGAAGTGCCCCGACTACAACTCGCGCGTGATACTCCGCCGCTCGTACGGAGAAATTAAGGTCGCTGTCTTCGGGCTGACCACGTCCGAAGCGCGGATGCTGTGGCGCGACCGTCCCGAGGAGCACACGGCCGTCAGCGATCCGGTCGCGGCGGCAAGGGAGGCTCTGGGCGAAATCGCCCGCTCCGGCGGCGCCGACCTCGTGGTGCTCCTCAGCCACCTGGGAGAAACCGAAAGCGAAAAGCTCGCCCGGCAGGTCCCCGGCATAGACCTGATACTCACCGGCCACAGAAAAACCACTCAGCGGGCCGCTTTTCAGGCCGGCGACACGCTGATCGTCAACTTCGAATATCAGGCCCGGCGCCTTGTCGTCGTGCATGTGCTGCCGGCCGCCGTTCCGGCCCCCCAGGGCGCCACGCCATCCCTTGGCTCCGGTTCCCATGCCGGCGCACGGACCGGGTCCCCCGCCGGCGGCGAGTCCGGCGGCGCCGGGCGCAAATTCACATTGCGGGTGGTGACTGAGCCGGTCTCCGAAACTACGCCTGAAGATCCGGATGTGGCGAAGGTGCTGGCAGAATTGAAGGAGGCGATGCGGCAGAGCGGAGCCAGGCAGACGGTCGAGGTGGAGATTTTCAAGATGCCGTTCTGTCCATCGTGCCGCCTGCTGGAGCGCGATGCGATGGAAATGGCCGGGCGCCTGGGAGACCGGGTGCGCTTCAGGTTCAGATACGTGATATGGCGCGATGAGAAGGGCGGGCTGCGGAGCTCCGGGGGGCCGAGGGAACTCGAAGAGGCGAAAGTGCAGCTCGCCATCGCCAGGCACTACCCGGAGAAGTTCTTCGAGTATTTGAAATGGCGCGCCGCGAATATGGACAGGCCGTGGAAGGAGGGTGTGCAGGCGATCGGGGCGATTGCCGCCAGGATACGCGGGGTCGTCGAGACCGGAGAGGGCCTGGAGCTGCTGGAGGAGCAGGCCCTGCTCACTGAGCGCCGCCAGGTATCTGCGGCCCCGACCGTGTTCGTGCAGAACAGACTCTACGACGGTCCGCTGGAAAAACTCAGGATCCTCCGCGAGATATGCGCGGCGATGAGCGCGCCGAAGCCTTCCGAGTGCAATACGGTGCCGTCGTGCTTCTCCGACAGAGACTGCTTCAGAAGGGGCTTCGTCGGCAGGTGCGCCAACGCGGGGCAGCCGAACGCCGAGTGCATCTACTCGCCGGCGGTGCCCGTCAGGACCGCGGTGCTGCGCGACTTCGGCGCGGTGTACTCAAATCACGAACGCATAGTGGAAAGCCTGTACACGTTCCTGCCCGGGCTTCAGCCTTGCGATGTGGACGCCGGATCGGACGAGGGGAGGAGGCTGCTGGTCGAGTACGCCCCGCCCCGGCTGCCGGCGTATCTTCTGGCCCCGGAGGCCGAGAAGGAGAAATCGTTCTTCGAAATCCAGAGCGGCTGCAGGCGCACGAAAGACCGGCTCGTCTTTTCCGGGGCAGCAGCGGCCGGTTCCCATCAGATAGCCGGCCGGGAACGCATCCGCGGCAGGGCCGACCTGTTCGTGGCTCCGCTCTCAAAGAGAGGGTCCGAGGCGCTGGCGGCCTGCCTGGACTACATCGCCGGGATGAAACGCCCGCCGGATCTCCGGTTCCACTACGTGCTTTACAGGACGGAGAAGGGCGAGACAGCCGCACCAGGGGGATTGGCCGAGGTCGAAGAGGCTGCGCGCGGGCTGGCGGTAAGCCTGAAGGCGCCGGACAGATTTGTCGAGTACCTGCGGAGGCGTAACGAGCGGCCCGGAAGCGGCTACTGGGATGTTCCCCTGGCAGTGATGGGACTGGATCCGGCCGAAATAAGAGCGATGGCGGAGGACGATCCGGCGCGCGGCAAGCGCATACATCCGGACGTCAGGAGACTGATGGATGCGGAGGCCGACCTGCTGCGGGCGATAGACGCCGGTGGCGAGATCGTGCTGCTGGGAGAGAACTGCGAGGTCCTGCCGGTTCCTAACCGCGGCGCGCTCGCGGACTTTCTCGAGATCATCGGGTCCAGACGGCCGGAATCCGCGAGGTAGCGGCATAGCCGCCGATCGTCCTTCGGTGTCTGATGTGGATTCGGGCCCGTCCATAAACCTCCTGGCGGGAAGTGGGTACCATCGGGCCCAAAGCTCTGCGCCCGAGGTTTTTGGACAGGCACTCGATACGAACGGCGCTTCTCTCCCGGCGCGCCGGCAGCTGCCGGACGGAGGCGCGACAAGGGACGCCTGGCCGGGAGGCCGGACCCCCGATCCGACCCGGTACGGCCGGCTTTATGGAGGGATTCGCGATGATTGAACCCGGTAAACCCAGACCTCCGGGACCGGCTGTGTATTTCCTTACTGCCGCCGCGATCTCTGTGCTAATGTGGGGCTGGTTCCTGCTGGAGCATTTTACTGATCTCCGGATCGTCCGGCTGGGCCAGGAAGCCCGGCGGGAGAGCGTGCCCATCGCCGTGCCCATCGCGACCGTGCCGCTTGCCTTCATCGGCGCAACGATCCTGTGGCGGCGGGCTGTTGGCATCGCGGAGAACTGCGTGCCGGTGATCGCGACGGTGAAATCGGTTGGCGGCGAGGTGCAGGGCTTCCGCGACGTGACTTTCGGATACACGTTCGAGGGCGTGGAATACTCGAAGAAAATGAGCGTGGTCGGGGCGATAGCGGAAAAGTTCGAGCCGGGATCCCCTGTCGAGATCATCGTGGACAGGCGCAAGCCTTCGCGGATTATGCTGAATTAGGTCACCGTTTCGGCGGCACCGTGCGCATGAATCTCGTGGCGCCGCCGGGCCTGAGCCCGTAGAAGCTCGTGTCGGATTTCTTCAGGACCTTCAGCGCCTGAAAGGCTTCATCGTCAAATACCGGAACCCCCGGCCGGGTCCTGGCGCGGAAGTCGCATTCGCGTATGTACGCCGCAGCCGCCTCCGCCACCAGCTCCGCCTTCTCCTCCCTGTTGGCGGGAGAGTAATTGTCCATGCAGCTCGGCGTTCCGATCATTTTCCCTTCGGAAACCAGCCGCGCCTCCCTTTCAACCTTCGCTCTGGCCAGCCTGTATATGTCGCCGTTCAGGCCCCTGAGACTGCACAGGAATACCGTTCTCGGATCGCCCAGAACCTCCCGGCCGCTCAGGAACTCGAACTCCGCCTGCGACGGGAAATTCGTGAGGTTTATGACGGCCAGCGAATAGGCGCTGCCGCAGGTCCTGGCTTTGAACTGATCTATCAGCCGGGCCGCTTCGTCCATCGTTCCGGCGATCTGGACCAGCGTCGTCGCCGCTTCCGGGTATTTCCGGAACCGCCGCCCGACCGCATCGCGCACGATCTTCAGCGGTTCGGGAAGATCCTCCGCCTCGAACGCGAAGACCGATTCCTTGAACGAATCCGCCAGAGATATTTCTTCTTCCATTGCCGCAGATGTCGAACCCCCGATGCGCGCGCCTTTCCGGATTCGGTGCGGATCGCCACGCCTGCGCCGGAGTTTTTCCCCGGCGGGCCCGCGATCGTCGTGGCTTCCGGCGGAACGGGGGACGATCCGGATCGCGGCGCGCGGCTTTCTCCTTCTCTGACCCGCTCCAGCGGCGTCCGCCCGCGTTCCCCCTGAGCCGGGATCCCCGGCCCTCGGACAGATCGCTCCCCACAAAGAAATAAACCACGAACCGGCGCCCCACGCAAGTTTCCCCCGCGCATTCGCCTGGGTGCATGGCCGTAACTGTGGAGTTCGGATGTATGGGGTCTGGAGACCTGATCCTCCTTACTTCGCCCGCCCGGTTCGAAAGGCGCGAACCGGTATATGTACTTGGGGCGCGTCTCCTGCGGGTCGCTTCAAGACCCCCGCATTTACGGCAATGCACCCTGTGAGGGACGGCGCGCGCATGCTCACCTTCGGCGCTCTCTGAAAGGCGCCGGGGTAAAAATCGCGGGAAACGCAGGTCCGGGCTGGCACGTTTCCACCGTGCGGCGGGGGTGACGGCAGTCGCCGCCGCCACAGCGGCAGCGTTTCCTCCGTGCGGCTGGGGTAACGCCTTTCTTCGCGGCCGGAAATCCTCCCGCGACCACGTACAGCGCAACCGCATCAACGGCGTAGCCTTCATGCATCCTGGTAGGCAGGCCCCGCAGGTTAGAGCCTATCCGAAAACCTCCGACGCTCAGCTTATACACTCAGCGATTCACACTGCCCGGCGGGAAGTTTTTGGACAGGCTCTTGTTGCCGACAGCGCTGAAGCTGCGAACGGTTGCGGCGCGGGTTATCGCCCGGCGGAGGTTTTCCCCGCCGGCGGGTTCCCGCTTCCCGGCAGCGAGGTCCCCGGCCGGTCGCGGTCCGCCGACGGGCGCGCGGCGGGGTCGAACAGATTCTCCGGCGTGGTGGGGTACAGGTCGCCGAAGCGTTCCGCGAATTCGTCGGCGCTCATCGTCTTTATCTCCCACGTCCCGTCAGGCTTGTAGAACCGGAATCTGAGCCGCGCAGTGACCGGATCGTAGGATTCGAAGACGGCGCGGACCAGAGAGCCGTCCTTCGCACGCAGGAAGACCGGCGTGGTCCCCTTCGGGATGGCCGGCCTTTTCTTCAATCGAGTGGCGAACAGAAGCGCAAGGAGTATCAGCAGCCCGGCTGCGGCGCACGCCAGGCCCCATCTCCATGTCCTGTCCGGAGGTCCCGCCGGAGGCAGTTCGGAATCGCGCCCCGCGGCCGGCGTTTCCGTTTCCGCCCCGGGAGCCGCGAGACTGCCGTCCGCTCCCTTTCCTGAAGCGGTGGCGCGGGGCGAGGACGGCGAAACCAGCGTCGCGCCGGTGGCGAACCCGGCCAATTCCACGATCTCCGGGGTCGGCCAGTGTTCGGCCAGATCGGCCGCCAGACACGCGACGTTCGAGTACCTCTCCTCGGGCTTTTTCGCCATGCACCGGCGGAGGATCAGACGGAGCGTTTCCGGCGCCTCCGGCCACGCTTCTGCGATATCCGGAACCGGGGCGTCCAGATGCTGTCTGAGGACCGCCATGGCCGACCTCCCGCTGAACGGGACGCGGCCGGCAAGGGTTTCGTACATCACCACGCCGAAGGAGTAGATATCGGCGCGGCAATCCACGTCGGCCCCCTCGCACTGTTCCGGAGCCATGTAGTCGGGCGTCCCGAGGACGACGCCGGCGGTCGTCAGTCCGCTCTGGCCTATGTCCTTGGCGAGGCCGAAGTCCATCAGCACGGCCCTGCGCTCGTCCACCAGCATCACGTTGCCCGACTTTACGTCGCGGTGTACCAGACCCGCCATGTGTATGTGGTGGAGGGCGGCGAGTATCTGACCGAAGTACCTGCCGGCCTGCCCGGTCCGTAGCGGGCCGAGGTGCCGGATGCGGGCGCTCAGCGTCTCGCCAGACAGATATTCCATAGCGAAATAGTGCAGGTCTTCCTCGGAACCCACCTGGTAAACGTGGATCAGGTTCGGGTGGCTCAGTCTCGCCAGCGCCCTGGCCTCCCGCATGAACCGCTCCACGGAGGTCTGATCTTCGAGGGGACTGGCGACGAGGACCTTGACGGCCACGAGTCTGTCGAGAGATACGTCGCGGGCCTTGAAGACGGCGCCCATCCCGCCCTGGCCGATCTTGGCCAGGATTTCGAACTGGCCGCCGAGCCTGCGCCCGATCAACGCCTGAAGGTTGATGGCCATCAGGAATCCGGCTCCGTGCCGCCCTTCCCC
>JAOACM010000169.1 GCA_026417845.1 Planctomycetota bacterium
GGTTTTCCCGCCTTCTGCGGGCGCCGCTTCTTTCGGTCCCTCCCCTCCTCTCCCCGCTGCGTCCTTCTCCCCAGCCCCGGCAGCCGGTTTTCCGCCGCCCATCTCCGCGCCGCCGGCAACCTCATCCTCTCCGGCCGGCAGCATCCGGCGGGGGCCGGATCCGGCTTTGTCCGTCGCCTCCTGCACCGGCCTGGCCCGCGCCGGTCGGGACGACGGATATGCCGGATCGGAAGCCCCGTCAGCACCGATCCCGCCCCCGGAAGGGCGGCCATCCGGCCGGGGCGGCGCGCCGGCGGGCGCGCCATCCGGAGGGAAATCGCGGAGTTCGGCAACCACCCCGCCCCCCTCAATACATGTCGGCCGCGCCGCATCGTCGCCGGCTGCCGGCCGTCCCTCTCCGGCAATCGCCCAGCCTTCCACCCGGACGTCGCCAGGTCCGCCAGCCCGCCTCTCTCCCGCCGCCGCCCCGTCCACGGGCACCGCCCCGCCCGCCGGGGGGCCCGCCACACCGGCCGCTTCCTGCCCGGCCGCCCCGGCCCCGGCGCCATTCGCGCCAGGCGCACCGCCAGCCGCCGGATCGTCGCGCAGGCGCCGCCCGAAAAGGAACTCCGCGGCCCGGTCCATCGCAACATCCCCGCCCGATATGGCCAGCCCAAGGAACGCCGCCGCCCTGACCAGCCGGTCTTCGGAGCGGTCGAACCCGATCCGGGCAAGCACGTCAAGCGCACGGGCGTCGGCGATGCGGCCCAGCGCCAGGGCCGCGCACCGCCTCACCAGACTGCTCTCCTGGCGGTCGGACAGTATTCCCAGAAGCACCTTTGATGCCTGTCCGGCCTTCAAGCGCCCCAGGGCCAAGGCTGCGTAGGCCCTCAGATATATCCATCTGGGTTCCGCTTTCTCCTCGACTGGATGCGGCCTTACGACCTCCAGAAGCGCATCGGCGGCCCTGACGTCTCCCAGTTTCCCCAGTACCAGCGCGATGTTCCATCTTACCTGAAGGTGATGGCGCGGGTTCCTGATCGCATCTGCCAGGACCGGCACGGCCTCAGGCCCTATCGCAAGAAGGTCGCGCTGAAGCGCGGCGGACTCGGTGTGAGTGACCCCGCGATTCAGCCGCGTCAGCACCTTCCTGACCCGCTCGCCCACATCCCTGAGACGCTCTGCATCCCCAGCCGCTCCGCCCGCGCCCGTCTGTCCCGCCTGAGAGGGACAGGACGCAACGGACAGCGGGGCCAGAACCGCAACCGTCAGCAGGATCACGCGCGAGCGGACGAATCGCATAAACCGGCAACCCATGTAAACCTCCCGTAAATCCTCAGCAGGCAAACTCCGAATCCGCCACGAAGACAGGCCTTTGCCAAAAGAAGGCCACCGCTTTTATCGGGTGCGGTCCACGTACCTCCAGTCATCGGATATCGCGGCCCATATATTAGACGTCCGTGGAGCGAAATGCTAAGGGTGAAATTTCGAGCGGGGGGCATAGCCATAGCTGCTGGGATCGCCAGTATCCTTGCTGGCATTCGTCTCCCCCCTCGGGTGGAAAGGAGCCGCAGTTTCCACTCTCCTTCGCGCACAATGTTTACCGCATCTGTTGTGGGACGCAGAGCCTGATCGCATCTGCTTATTATAGTGCCGTAGTTATCCAGTTCGGACGCATCACCAGTGGCCGAGCCGGTTGCGTTGTCCCCCGACGGGAGGGAAGTTTGCGCGGGCAGCGAGGGGCTTGCCCCAGCTCTTCAGAGCGGACACGCTCCCAGCCAGACGGCGTTTTTGCGATTTTTACCCCAAGCGCCATCAGAGAACGCAAGAAGTAAGCTCGAGCCGCCCCGTTCGCAACTGCCTGTCGCGTTCTCTCTGATAACGGCACCCGCGGACCAACAGCGCAATCGCCTCATTCCGGCGGCGAGGCCATTGACTTTCCGGGGGTGATCGTGGCATTATGGTTGGGTCGCGCCGGTAACACGCGCGATATTCTACGGTCAATCGTCCGCAGACGGCGCCGAGAGATGCAGGGGGGGCCTCCGGCGCCGGGAGGGGATATTTCCGTGGTATCGTGCCGCTGGTCTCTGCCTCCCCAGGGCCGGGATAGCTGTCTCGATCTTGCCGGCCGGCTCGGCGTCAGCGAACTGACCGCCCGCGTGCTGGTCGCCCGCGGGCTGTCTGACGCCGGCGAGGCGCGCCGCTTCCTCAATCCCAGCCTTAACGACCTTCTTGATCCGTCCCTCCTTGCCGATATGGAGAAGGCGGCCGGACTCATCAGGACCGCCATCCGGGCCGGACGGAAAATAATGCTGTACGGGGACTACGATGTTGACGGTGCCGCATCGGCAGCGATCCTGGTTCGCTTCTTCACTCTGCTGCCGTATCCGGTCGAAGTGTATCTGCCGGAGCGTTTCAGGGAGGGCTATGGGCTTACGCGGGTGGCCGTGGCCCACATACTTGAGCGGCGGCCGGATCTGCTGATCGCCGTGGACAACGGGATAGGGGCGCGTGAGGAGATCGCCGAGCTGAAGCGGCACGGGATATCGGTCATAGTGGTGGATCACCACCACGCCGACGGCGGTGCCGTGCCCGATGCCGACGCGATCATAAATCCGAAGCGGCCCGGCGATCCGTATCCGGATAAGGACCTGTGCGCCGCGACGCTGGCATTCAAGCTCGCCTGGGCTCTGGCACGCGGGTTCAGCAACTCGAAGAAAGTCGGCGCGGCATTCAGGGAGTTTCTCTGCGGCGCGGTAGGGATGGCCTGCCTCGGCACCGTCGCCGACGTGGCGCCGCTCAGGGGAGAAAACCGTGTAGTGGTCAGCCATGGGCTTAAAGCCCTGGGGGCGGCTCCGTGCTGCGGGATCGAGGCGCTCATGAGGGTCGGCAGGCTTGACGGCCGTCGCCCGACTGCCAGGGACGTCGCCTTCGTGCTCGCGCCCAGGCTCAATGCCGCCGGACGGATGGAAAGTCCGTCGGATGCGCTCGAACTGCTGCTGTGCGACAGGCCGGAACGGGCGAGGGAACTGGCGCTTAAGCTGGAGCGCCTGAACCGGATGCGCCAGAAGGTCGAGGCGGAAATACTCGAGGCGGCCAGGCAGACCGTCCTCGATGAGGCCAGCGTACGTGGAAGCCTGCCGCCGGCCCTGGTCGTGGGCGGCGAAGGCTGGCACAGGGGCGTGATCGGGATCGTGGCGGCAAGGCTTTGCGAGGAATTCGACAGGCCGGCCGTCGTGGTGGCGTTTTCGGACGGCGTCGGCCACGGGTCGGCCAGATCGCCGGAAGGCTTCCACCTGGCCCGGATGCTGGCGGAGTGCGCCGGAGACCTGCTCAGATCGGGCGGCCACTCGCTTGCCGCCGGCCTTACGCTCAGGCGCGACCGCTTTGAAGCATTCCGGCGGAATTTCGAGGAGGCGGCCATCCGCAGGGGCGCCGGAAGTCCCGGGCGCGCGCGGGAACTGCCCATAGACGCGATAGCGTCTCTGGCGGAACTGGACCGCAAGGCCGTTGACGAGATGGACTCCATGGCGCCGTTCGGCGAGGGCAATCCGAAGCCGGTACTGGCCGCGATGGGGCTGCAGGTAAGATCGCAGCTCAGGTTCCTGCGCGACGGCAAGTCGTTCTCGTTCTATGCCATGGATGAAGCGTGCCGCGCGGCAAGGCAGGCCGTGGCCTTCAGAATGGCCGATCGTGCCGACGAGTTGGCGAAGGCTGCTGCTTCCGGTCCCCTGGATCTGGCGTTCCAGCTCTCGGCCTCAAACGTCACGGGCGAAGTGGAACTGCACCTGGTGGACTTCCGTCCGTCGGCCTCCGCGGCCGGAACCGTAACCGCTTAGAATTCTCAGGCGCCTGATCCAAAAGCATAATTGTTTGCCGCGTTCAGGTTGCGGCCTCTGTTTTTCGAGCCTGTCCAAAAACTTCCTGCTGGACAGTGGGACTCGCTGGACGCATAAGCTGCGCATCGGGGGTTTTCGGATAAGTTCTTAGTGGCGCGCCCCGACGGGATAACGATGGTGCCATAACAGCGGGTACGCTCAGGCGCTGCGTTCACAAATGGCCGCTGTAAGCTGTCAGTCGAGAACCTGGGGCGCGGAGCTTGGGTTTCGAGGTTGCCTTCCTATCCCGACCGGAGGTCTCTGCAAGGGGCACTGAGGTCGCGCACCCTTGGAATCTGTTTCGAGCCTCCGGAAGGAAGGGCTTGATTCTCCCTCCTGAGTCTGGGCCTGTCCGAAAACCTCCGGACGGATATCGCAGAACACTGCGGGAGCCTCGGCCGATGCAGGAGTTTATGATCAGGCTCTTTTTGGAGGAGGAATCTGAATCCACAGCCACTCTTCCATGTTCCCCTCCTGCTATATTCCGGATATCGTCACCAGGCGCCTTGGGGGCTGAAACAGTTTCTAACGTTGTGTCGTCGGGAAATCGCGGCATTATACGCGAATCCGACAGGTGGGTGGGTCCGTTTTGCAGGAAGCGGTTTCCGCGGGATATCAAATTGCGGGGGCGTCGAAAGGGACGGAGCGGGGATGGGAGCGATCACGAGGTTGCTTGAGAGCCGCAGACCGACCGAGCCGCTGGGCGCCGATGTCGCGCTCGAGACTGCCGGGAAGCTGTCGGCCGCGATCGGGATGTACATCTACCCGGCCTCGATATGCGGCAGCGGCGGGACGGTGTATTGCCTGGCCCGCGTCGGGACGGCGAAGAAGCTGGTGGTCATACGACGGACCGGAGCATCCGGCGGGGAGGACCGCGAACTGCGCGCGGACGGGGACAGTTTCGAGGCGGAGGTCTTCGATGCGGACGGGCCGCGCGCGGCCGCGCTCCGCTCGGCCCTGCCCTTTACCGCCCCCGTTCCGCTCGGTATCAGGGCTTCGATCGGCCTCGGTGACAGGCTCGGCCTGGCCGGCCCGGGCCATATCCGCTCCGTGCGGGGAAGCGGCGTCGTACCGGTGCTTGCCCAGCAGTCCATCCGCGAGCTGACGAGGACCGGCAGGACCCCGGTCGAGGTTATGGACGCCGCAACGTGGGCCGTATTCCAGGAGGGCTGGCGCGAACCGTTCGGATCGGACGCAGACCACCTTAAGACGCCCGAAGACGTGGACATCATGGCCGAGGCGGGCTTCACGATGTTCACCATAGACCCCGGCGCCCACGTGGACAATGCCGCGGACTCCCTCCCGGCCTCCGAGCTGCGCGGCAAGGCCGCCCTTCTCCCCTGGAACGATCTGTGCTCCTCGGAGGAGGACTGCAGGCGCCGCTACGCCGGCCTCCGCGTAAAGCTCGACGGCGGTCCGGAACTCCGCATGTCCGAAGAGGCCGCGCTGCGGGCGGCGGTCAAATACGGCAGGGCCGTGGCCCATACCGCGGCCATGGCCCGCCGCGTGGCGGAGGCGACCGGGGGACGCCCGTTTGAAATCGAGATGTCCGTTGACGAGACCGAGTCGCCTACATCGCCCGAGGAGCACTACTACGTCGCATCCGAGCTGAAGCGGCTGGGAGTGCATCCGGTGAGCCTCGCCCCGCGCTTCGCCGGCCGTTTCGAGAAGGGCGTGGATTACATCGGAGACCTTGCGGAATTCGAGAGGACGTTCGCGATGCATGCTGCTGTGGCCAGGACGCTGGGGCCGTACAAGATAAGCATACATTCAGGCAGCGACAAATTCGCCATATACGGGATCGCTGCCCGCCAGGCCCGCGGACTGATTCACGTCAAGACCGCCGGGACCAGCTACTTGGAGGCGCTGAGGACGCTGGCCGGCATTGCCCCGGACCTGTTCAGGGAGATACTCGATTTCGCCCGCGAAAGATACGGTGGAGATAAGGCCTCGTATCATGTCTCGGCCGACCCCGCCAAGGTGCCGTCTGGCGGTTCGCTGCCGGACGACCGTCTGGAATCCGTCCTGGATTCATTCGACGGCAGGGAAGTCCTGCATGTGACTTTCGGATCTGTCCTGACAGCCCGCAGCCCGGACGGCAGTTTCCGATTCCGCGACAGGATGCTTGACGCGCTGCGGCGGGAGGAGGAAAAACATTATCTGGCCATCGAAAGACATCTGTCCAGGCACGTAGCGCCATTCGCGCGCGGACAGCAGACCCTTCCGGGGAATCCGCCTGCGCTATAAGGTCCCGGAATAAGGGCCTCAGCCCTTCCGGAGCGGAGCCGGGCGGGGAGGTGGATATGATAGCGCGCGGGATATGGTGCCGGAGGCGGCGGCGCGGAAAGGCGGGCTGGAGGGGAGCGGAGCGCGGATGCCAGGAGCCTGTCCACGAACTTCCACAGGAACCAGGTTCCCGCAGCTTTCCGCGAGATCCGGCCGGAGGTTTTGGTCAGGCTTCCAAAGCCCCCCGAACGCGAAGGCTGGGAACAGGGCCTGCGCTCCACCGCTGAGGAGAAGGCAGGAAAGCTGAGGGAGGGGAACGGGAAGATGAGCGAACCGATCGAAAGGAAATATGCTGAGATGTTCTCCGTAAAAGGCAGGGTGGCGGCGATTACCGGCGCTGGCGGGATTCTCTGCGGCGAGATGGCGCGGGCTCTTGCCTCGCTCGGCGCGAAGGTTGCCGTTATGGATCTGCGTGAGGACGCCGCGAAGGCCGTCGCAGATGGCATCCGAAAGGAGGGCGGCGAGGCAGTCGCCGTGGCGACGAACGTACTTGAGCGCAAGAGCCTGGAGGACGCGCTGAAGAAGACCGAGGACGCATTCGGCGGGGTGGACATCCTGATAAACGGGGCCGGCGGCAACCACAAGATGGCCACCGCTTCCGATGCGCTCGAATTCTTCGACATACCGCCCGACGCCGTGCAGTTCGTCTTCAACCTGAACTGTCTGGGTACGATACTGCCCTCGCAGGTCTTCGGCAGGGCGCTGGCGGCAAGGAAAAGCGGCCTGATTCTGAACATAGCCTCGATGGCCGCCTACAGGCCTCTGACGAAGGTTCTGGCCTACTCGGCCGCCAAGGCCGCCGTCGTCAACTTCACCCAGTGGCTGGCCGTCCACATGGCCAGGAACTACTCGGTCAACATAAGGGTGAACGCGATAGCGCCGGGCTTTTTCCTGACCGAGCAGAACCGGTTCCTGCTCACGGACGAGCAGACCGGGCAGCTTACCGCCCGCGGGAAGGCGATAATCGAACATACGCCCATGGCCAGGTTCGGGGAGCCGTCGGATCTGATTGGCGCTGTGGTCTGGCTCTGCTCCCCCTCGGCCTCGTTCGTGACCGGAGCGGTAATAGCGGTGGACGGCGGGTTTTCGGCATACAGCGGCGTGTGAACAGCCGCGCGGGGAGGCGTCCCGGCCGTTCCGGCGTACCGGAGCGATTCCGGCACCCGATGCGGGGACATCCTGCCCCGGCGGTCTGATCCCGGAGGGTCGGAAGGGTCGGCGCTCGAAGGCCCGCCGCGATCCGCGGACCGGAAATAAGGGAGGAGGGGAATGGCGAAATGGCGGAAAAGTTCGAACTGAGTCCGGAGGTGCTGAAGAAGTTCCAGCCGGAGAAGAAGTTCTTCGTGGCGTTCGATTCCGACGGCTGCATCTTCGATACGATGGAGATAAAACACAAGGAGTGTTTTATCCCCGCCATAATTCACCACTGGGAGCTGCAGGCGGTATCGAAGTATGCCCGCGAAGCGGCGGAGTTCGTGAACCTCTATTCGAAGTGGCGCGGGATCAACCGCTTTCCGGCGCTGCTGAAGGTGTTCGATCTGCTGGAAAAGAGGCAGGAGGTCGTGCGCCGGGGAGTACGGATACCTCAGGTTCCGACCCTGCGCGAGTGGGTCTCCAGGGAGAAGGCACTCGGCAACCCGACGCTGAAGGCCGAAGTCGCCAGGACGAACGATCCGGTGCTGGCCAGGACGCTCAAGTGGTCCGAGGCCGTCAACAAACGCATAGAGGAGATGGTCTACGGCGTTCCGCCGTTCCCGTTCGTGCGCGAGCTGCTGGAGAAGGCGAAGGCGTCCTGCGACATGATCGTCGTCTCACAGACGCCCACCGAGGCGCTGGTGCGCGAGTGGGAGGAGCACAAGATAGCTTCGTATGTCTCGCTGATCTGCGGCCAGGAGATGGGATCTAAGACCGATCATCTGACCGCCACATCGAAGGGTCGCTACCCGAAAGACCATGTGCTCATGGTAGGCGATGCGGAAGGCGACCTGAAGGCCGCTCGTACGGCCGGGGCGCTTTTCTTCCCGATCAATCCGGGGCGCGAGGAGGAATCATGGGAGCGCTTCTGGAAGGAAGGCTTCGACAGGTTCCTGTCCGGCAGGTTTGCCGGTGACTACGAGGCGAAACTGATAGAGGAATTTCAGAAGTACCTGCCGGAAAAACCGCCGTGGGAGCGATAGGAGGGAGACGGTGCCGGGCGGACCGCCGGTGCCGGTTCGCCATGGCCGCTTGTGCTCCATTCCCAACGCCTGGAAGGTGTCCATTTCCGGGCGGTTACGCCGCCCGGCAGACGTCTCTGTTACAAGGAAGCGGGATGGCGCGGACCGGCGCGGTTCCTGCCGGCCGACCGCAGCTGGATCGTTATACTGACGGATCCTGTTGCGCTTCTGATCCACAGAGGCGGCAGTCATAGAGGCGGCGACGAAACGGGCGCGGAGATGTACGCGC
>JAOACM010000170.1 GCA_026417845.1 Planctomycetota bacterium
ATCGAATACGGTGTGGTGGAAGCGGAGGATTGTGGGCTCCGGGGAGGTTTGGGATGGACAGACGACCCGTCGCCAACCCCTTGAGGCCTGCCTCGGGTTCAGTGCCTGGGCGGGCAGCGCTGTGGACAGGCGTCGTGACGTCTGTTGCGAGCGCCTTTGTGGCGGCGGTGCTCGTGGCGGCGGCCGTGCTGGACGACAGGACGGAGGTCCTGGACGCAGCGGCGCTGGAGTCGCTCCGGAGGAGGCTGGAACGCGAACCGAACGACGAACAGCTTAAGTCCGAAATACGGCTGCTGGACAGGCGCGTGCGCGAGGGTTTCTTCCGGAGGCGTCGGATGACGGCGGCCGGCGCGCTTCTCCTGCTCGGTGGCGGGATCGCGGCGCTGATGTGCCTGAAATGGTATGTCTTCGTGCCTGGGCGGCTTTTCAAGCCGGAGGTCAGGAAGAGGCAGGCGGGGGACGTGGGAGAGTCCATCGCTGCCGAGCGCCGGAGGGCTTTCCAGGCGGTATGCGTCGCGGGCGGGACGATTGCCGCCGTCCTGGTCGTTCTGGCGATCTTCCGCCCGCCGCCCGGCGCCGGGTATTCCGATGCGGATCAGGAGCAGGAGGATGGAATCAAAGGCAGAAGGAAAGCGGAAAAATCGGATCGGACCGGCGGCGCCGGTAGCGGAAATGGGTCGGAAACGGAGCCGCTCAAGCTGCGGCCGCGGCCGGCGGGGGATGGTGCTGCTGCCGGCGGACTGGAGGCCGGTGCGGCCGTCGGCGGTCCGGAGGACAACTGGCCCCGATTCCGGGGGCCTTACGGTACGGGAATCGTTCCCGGGAAAAGGGGGCCGTGGCCCCATAGATGGGACGTCAAAACGGGCGCGAATATAGTATGGGTTGCCGAGCTGGAGGCGCCCGGGAAAAGCTCGCCGATCGTTTGGGGGAACAGGGTTTTTGTTACCGGCGCGGACAAACGCCGCCAGCTCGTTATGTGTTTCGACGCATCCTCCGGGCGTCGCCTCTGGGCCGTTCCCGTAACAGCCGACGCGCCGTGGAAGCGGGGGCGCGGGGCAGAGATCGAGGTCTTCGAGGATACCGGTTTCGCCGCTCCCACTCCCGCGACCGACGGCCGGCGCATCTGCGCGGCCTTCGCCTCCGGCGACCTCGTATGTCTCGACTTCGCCGGCAAGGTTCTGTGGGCCGTCAACAGGGGCAGACCCGAGAGCGCATACGGCCTGGCCTCTTCGCCTGTCGTGGCTGGCAGCTCCGTCATATGGCAGCTCGATCAGGGCGGTTCCGCCGAAGACGGTCTTTCGAAACTTATCGCTTTCGACATCGCCACCGGCAAGGTGTTATGGGGAACGCCGCGCCCGGTGCCTAATTCGTGGAGTACCCCGATCATTGCCGGCCTGGGCAAACGGCTGGAGGTTGTAACAGTCGCTGACCCGTGGGTCATAAGCTACGATCTGGAAAGCGGCTCGGAACTGTGGCGCGCGAACGTTATGCACGGAGACGTAGCGCCATCGCCAGTATTTGCGGATGGCGTGGTATACGTAACCGGCGACGGCGCCAGGGTGGCCGCTATAAAAGCCGGCGGACTCGGCGACGTTTCGGAAACCCACGTCCTCTGGACGGCATCCGATGGGATGCCGGACGCATCCAGCCCCTTGTGCGACGGCAGGCTCTTCCTGCAGGCCTCCGGGGGCGGCAGGATCACCTGTTACGATGCCGCCGCGGGGGCCGTCGCCGACGGCAAACCCGCGGAGGGGAAGCTGTTGTGGGCCAGAGACCTCGGCGATTGCTTCTGGGCATCGCCTTCGCTTGCTGGAGGAAAGGTATACCTCCCCGGGAAAAGCGGGAAGGTATATGTGTTCGAATGGAGCGACAAGGGATACGTCGAGACGGCCGTATCTGATATGGGGGAGCCCGTGGAGGCGTCGCCGGCGTTTTCGAAGGACCGGATATACATCCGGACCGCCAGACGGCTGTATTGCATAGGGGAAAAGGAGGCTGCTGGCAGGCGATGAGCGGAACTCGACACGGGCCGGGAGGGGATGCCGGGGAACGGTCATCCGGCGGGGCTGGCGCGGGCGCAGGATATGCCGGCGCGCGTGGCCCTCGCGACGGACCCGTGTCTCGTGGCGAGTTCGAAGTGCGCTCCGGTATCGCGGATGGTGGGGCAGCTGAAGCCGACGCGGTCCAGGCGTCCGGCGATGGCGGAGCGGCGTGCGCGTGCCGGTCCGGCGCCTCCGCGCCGGATCTGTCGGCGGTGGGCGATATCGTCGCCTCGTGCGGACGCGATCCGGCTGCGGCCATACCGATCCTTCAGGCGATACAGAAGCGTTACGGCTACCTGCCGCGCGAGGCGATGGAACGCGCGTGCCTGCTGACGGGGATATCGCCGGCAGTCCTTTCCGGCATAGCCACGTTCTACACGCAGTTCCGACACTCCCCTGCCGGGCGGCATATCGCGCGCGTCTGTCATGGGACCGCATGCCATGTGAAGGGATCCGAACTGATAGAGGATGCTTTGAGACGTCATCTGAAACTGGAACCTGGCCGGGACACGGATCCGAACGGCACATTTACGATCGAACGGGTCGCGTGCGTAGGATGCTGCACGCTCGCGCCAGTCGTCGTAATTGATGGGACGACTTACGGCCGGAACACGCCCGGCGGCATGGCTGGCGTATTGCGCGAATTCCTTGCCTCGCACGGAGTGGATATGACGCTGGAGGCTGCGCGCCGCGCCGGGGCTGGGTCTGCGGCGGGGACGGAGGAGGCGGCTGAGATACGCATCGGGGCTGGATCGTGCTGCATCGCGAGCGGGAGCCTGAAAGTACGCGACGCCATCGCCGCGGCGCTCAAAGGGATAGGCGCGGAAGCAAAGATAAGGCACGTGGGGTGCGTCGGGATGTGTCACGCCGCGCCGCTGGTGGAAATAGCGCCCCCCGGTGCCGCGCGTGGGGAGGGGCCGGTTCCCTCGCCGCTGTCCGGCCGCGCGCAGACAAGAGCGTCCGGCGGTAGTTCCGGAGCGGCAGGCGCGGCTCCAGCAACCTCCGGCGGGACCTTCGGCCCGCCCGGCGCGGTGATCTACGCGAAGGTTCCCCCGGGCGGAGCGGCGCGGATCGTTCGCGAACATTTCAGGCCGGGGAGCATCCTTAAAGGGGCGAAGGTCGCGATATCCGAGGCGATCGGAAGATTCCTGGAAGGCGGCGCCTACGAAAAGAGGAGGCCGCGCAGGCTCGATACCGGCAGCGAACACGCCCGGTCGTTCCTGGGCATGCAATTCCGTATCGCCACCGAGCTGTGCGGCTCACTGGACCCTCTCGACCTCGATGCCTACCTCTCCTCCGGCGGATTCTCCGCCCTGAGCAAGGCGGTTCTCGAACTCGGTCCGGAGGACACGATAGCGGCCATAGAACGTTCGGGGCTGCGCGGCCGGGGCGGTGCGGGCTTCCCGACAGGTCGCAAGTGGTCTGCGGTCAGGGCCGCACCAGGCGAAAGCAAGTATATGCTGTGCAACGGCGACGAGGGCGATCCGGGGGCGTTCATGGACAGGATGCTCCTGGAGTCCTATCCCTTCCGGGTCCTGGAGGGGATGGCGATAGCCGCCTTCGCCATCGGTGCTCGCGAGGGATTTCTATACATCCGCGCGGAATACCCGCTGGCCGTGGAAAGGATTCGCGCCGCAATCGGGATGCTGGAGACGCGCGGTCTGCTTGGGGAGGCGATTTTCGGAGGGAAGTTCGGTCTCCGCCTGTACGTCAAGGAGGGCGCGGGGGCGTTTGTCTGCGGCGAGGAGACCGCGATGATCGCCTCGATTGAGGGCAGGCGCGGCATGCCGCGTATAAGGCCCCCGTATCCAGCCGAAAAAGGCCTGTGGGGCATGCCGACCTGCGTCAACAACGTAGAGACCCTGGCGGTGGTACCTTGGATAATCCGCAACGGGCCCGAAGCGTTCGCGGCACTTGGCACCGCCGGGAGCAAAGGGACCAAAGTCTTCGCTCTGGCCGGCAAGGTACGTCGCGGCGGCCTCATAGAGGTGCCCATGGGGATAACGATACGCGAGATAGTCGAAGAGATAGGCGGCGGGGTTACGCCGGGGCGGAAATTCAAGGCGGTCCAGATAGGCGGCCCGTCGGGCGGGTGCATACCGGCATCCATGGCCGACATCCCGGTGGACTACGAGGCGCTCGTATCGGCCGGCGCCATCATGGGTTCGGGCGGCTTCGTCGTAATGGACGATACAGATTGTATGGTTGACATCGCCAGGTATTTTCTGTCTTTCACTCAGGATCAGTCCTGCGGAAGGTGTACGTTCTGCCGGACAGGCACCAGGAGAATGCTCGAGATACTCCAGCGGCTCTGCGAAGGCCGGGCTGCGGCCGGCGACCTGGAGAGGCTGGAGGAACTGGCGTCTCTGGTAAAAGGTTCCAGCCTTTGCGGCCTGGGCAGGACGGCCCCGAACCCCGTCCTTACCACGCTCAGGTACTTCCGCGACGAATACGAGGCGCACATAGAAGGCTGCTGTCCGGCCGGCAGGTGCAGGACTCTGATATCTTATCGCATAAACGACAAGTGCATCGGCTGCACGCGCTGTGCCCAGGCGTGTCCTGCCGATGCGATAAGGCCGGACCCGTACGAAAAACACGAAGTTGACGATGTCCGGTGCGAACGATGCGGGATATGCATATCTGTCTGTCCGACGGGTGCCGTGGAGATCGCTCCGAGGTCCGATCGTTCGGAGCGGTCCGGCGGGACGGTATCTCCTTAAGGCTACCGATGCGGAAAGTTCAGCCTGTGTGCATCGCATCTGCGATCAGGCGCGACGGCCCGGCCGCAGGGAGTGAAAACGCCGGCAGGATTGGGGCTGAATGGAAGGATGTCTGTGCCGGTCAGTACTCATTGGGCGAGTAAAATCCCGCGTGGAGGATCCTGAAGACGTCATGCCGCGTTTCACTATAGACGGGAAGGAAGTAGAAGTTCCGTCTGGCGGCACAGTGCTGGACGGTGCCCGTCGCCTGGGCATCCAAATACCGACGTTGTGCCACGTGGAAGGGTTGGAACCGCGAACATCCTGCTTTGTATGCCTAGTAATGGTGGAGGGGAAGGACGGCCTTCTGCCGGCCTGCGGCCTCAGGGCTTCGGACGGCATGCGTGTTATCGCTTCGTCGGACGAGGTGCGCAATGCCAGGCGCGCGGCGATCGAGCTGCTGCTGTCGGATCACGCCGGTTATTGCGAAGGCCCATGCACCATCGGCTGCCCGGCGGGCATGGATATTCCCGGAGTGATACGGCTCATAGCTGCCGGCAGGCACGCAGAAGCCGGGGTGTTGGCTAGAGAACGGATTGCCCTGCCGGCTTCGTTGGGCTGCATATGCCCGCGATTCTGCGAGCGGGTCTGCCGGAGGGGCGAGGTGGACGGGCCGGTGGTTATCTGCGCGCTCAAAAGGTTCGCGGGGAGAGCCGGCCACGGGACGGCGCCGCGCGAGGCTTGCGAGACCGTGCCGGCCGTCGCGCAAGGCGTTTCCGGAGGGGGGCGCTCGGATTTGATGACGGCCGGACCGGAGAGGTCAGGATACTGGGAAGGTTCGGCGGGGATACCGGGAGACCGGCCGCCTCCCGGGCCTTCCGGAAGGCGCGTGGCGATCATCGGCGCCGGACCGGCCGGACTTTCCGCGGCGTACTACCTGCTCCGGATGGGCCACGCCTGCGTTCTGTTCGATCGCAACGACATGCCCGGTGGAATGTTGCGCTATGCTATTCCTCGCTTCAGACTTCCTCTGGAAGATCTGTATGCGGACATTGAGGCGATCCTGCGAATGGGCGCCGGATTCCGGCCCGGGACGCACGTCGGCACGGACGTTACGCTGGAGCATCTGCGCCGGGAATACGCCGCCATCCTGATAGCGACGGGTGCCCCCGCGGCCGGAAGGATCGCGTGCGAGGGCGGCGAGCTTGCCATCCCGACTCTTGAACTGCTCGAAGCCGTCGGTCGCGGCAGGAATCCGGATGCCTGCAGCACCGTCGCTGTGATCGGGCTTGACGCCGCCGCCTTCGACGCGGCCAGGACCTGCGTGCGACTTGGGGCCTCCGATATCCTTCTGCTGGCGCCGGCGGGGAGGGAGAGGATGAGAGTACCGCCGGAGACAGTTGCAGTCGCGGAGGCAGAGGGCGTCCGGATAATGGAGGAGGTCGAGGCCACGCGGATCGAGCCGATCGGTGGAGGCCGCTTCGCCGTGCTCTGCACAGGACCTGGCGGTTCCATGCGTATCGAGGCAGACCGCGTATTCGCGATGTCCGGCCGCGCGCCGGATTCCAGCTGGGCCGCCGGTTCCGGGCTGGCGGTTTCCTCCGAGGGCCGGATCACAGCCGATCGCCTGACGCTGGCGACGGATATCCCGGGGGTTTTCGCGGCCGGTGAGGCGGCGTACGGTCCCGGTCCCGCCGTCCGGGCAGTCGCGTCCGGCAGGCTGGCCGCGATCTGTATTGACCAGTACCTGAAATCCGGAGCGGCGACCGGCGAACCGCGCAGATTCAATTCGAGGATCGGTAAGATGACGGATTTCGAGCGCTCCGCCGTGCTCGCGCGGGCTTCCGGAGTATCCCGCGCCGATACTTTGAACGGGACCGCCTCCGGCGCCGGATCGCCCGGAGACTTCCGGATGGGGCGGCTGATGACGGCCTCCGAGGCGGCGGCGGAGGCCGCCAGATGCCTGGGCTGCGACTGCGCCAGGAAGGACACCTGCCGTCTGAGGGAACTGGCGACAGAATACGAGGCGGACCAACGCCGCTTCCCGGGAGGACGCAGATCGTCCGCGCCGGATACATCCCATCCGCAGGTCGCGTACGATCCGGGCAAATGCATCATGTGCGGGATATGCATCGGGATCGCGGAGAGGGCAGGCGAGGCGCGCGGCATAACGTTTCTGGGACGCGGGTTTTCCGCCAAGATGGGCGGTCCGTTTTTTGACGGGATCGGAAAGGCGATCGGTCCTTCGGCTCTCCAGTGCGCTGCCGCCTGCCCCACAGGCGCGCTGGCGGTAAAACAGCCACGCGGGGCGCAGTACAGAGGGAGCTGAATGCCGCCGGGAATGCCGGTGTCTCCGGCACTACGGCCATGCAATCCCGATACCACCCGCGCGTTCTTGAAGGAAATCTTCCTGTCCGGTAAAGATTACCCGCAAAGCCCCGGGTTGCGCGGGCCGGTTGCGCTGGTGATCCGCAGGGGCGATTGTCAGAGAGGACGCGATGGACAGTTGCAGGGAGGGCGACGTCGGCTTGCCTCCAGCGCTCCCCGAAAAGGCGCCTGGGGTAGAAATCGCGGGAAGCGCTATCCGGAGGATGCGGGTTTTTCTGGAGTGTTTGGGGAAACTCCCCGGTCCCCCCGCAAATCTCCCTCCTGTCCAATGACAGCGCGACCGGCCCCGGTTACGCCTTCGCCGCTTGTGTCCCAGTGTTAGGATACAAACCTCTTTGATAGGAGCCACCGATGTTCAAGGATATGCTTAAGACCGTCGCCGGTGCGATAGATGCCGGGGAGCTGATGCGTACCGTCGAGACGATATGGCGGTCAGACAGGGAGTTCACGTTTCCGGCCTTCGAAAGGACCCAGCGGGCGATACTCGACATGTGGGAGGCGGCCGGCCTCAGGGCGGAGATGATCGAGGCCCCGGCCGACGGCGAGACCATTTACGGCGACCTCCGCATGCCAATCGCGTGGGACTGCCGGTCGGCCAGAATGGAACTGGTGGAGCCGGCGGAGCGGAGGTGCGTGCTGGCAGACAGATCGTCCGATCCTTTGGCTGTCGTAATGTGGAGCGGGCCGACGCCGCCCGGCGGGATCGAGGCGGATACGGTCCGGGCCGACGATGCGAAAGCGCTGGCTGCGCTCGGCGACTCCGTCCGCGGGAAATTCGTCTATACGAAGAACCATCCGCATCAGTTGAAAGGCGCCGCATTGCGGGCGGGCGCCGCCGGCATCGTAAGCTCGCACACAAGGTACCCCGACGCAACGCCGGATTCTCGCTTCTGGTGCAACGTCTGGGCCGACGCGCCGGACGGGTGGCCACAGCGCCGCTCAGACGGACTGCTACCCGGCATGCTGCTGACTCCCAGGCAGGGCCGCGAAATCGAGAGACTGCTGGCGGAGGGCCGCGTCCGGCTAAGGATGACCGTGGACTCAAACGTGTACGCCGGGAAGATATACATGGCTTCCGGACTGCTCGATGGCGAAACTGACGAGGAAGTTCTGATCCTCGGACATGCCATGGAACAGGGCGCGAACGATAACGCGACCGGTTGCGCCGTAATAGTAGAGGCGATCCGCGTGCTGGGGAGGCTGGTGCGGGAAGGGAAGCTGCCGAAACCGCGCAGGGCGATACGGGGCCTGCCGGTGAACGAATGCTACGGGACTATGGCGTTCGTCGAGATGAGGCGCGGTGCCGTCCGGCGGACCGTGGCCGGGCTGAACGTGGATTCCGTCGGGCGGTGGGCGCCGGAGCTCAATGCCGCGCTCAGATTCA
>JAOACM010000171.1 GCA_026417845.1 Planctomycetota bacterium
TGGGGGCGCACATGGGTATGCTGAAGGGCATCCCTATAAACCTGCTCAACGAACTGTTCCTCTTTACGCAGCCGGCCCATCTTCAGAAACTGGCCGGCAGGGAGATGAAACCCGAGGAAAGAGACGCCCGGCGTGCGGATTATGTAAGGAGCCGGCTGAAGGAGGCGGGGATCGGCTGATCCCCGTAATTGTTTGCCGCGTTCAGGTAGCAGCACCATTTGCAGTGCCGCGCCGAACACGGCAGCAATGGTGCTACTCCAAATAAGACCGCTCTGTCGCTGCGCTCCAATATATGGACACGGCAAACAACTACCGCCGGACGCATCCGCCTTCATTCTGCCGGGGTGGGACCGGCCACCACGATCAGAAGCTTTTCCGGATCGAGGTGTTTCCGGACGGCTTCGATCAGCGCCTCCCGCGTCAGTCCCCTGATTATTCTTGGAAATTTCTCGCGGAAGTCCAGCCCCAGACCGTAGTGTTCTATGTCGCAGACCAGTCCGGCAAGGCCGTTATTCGTCTCGAGGCGGATGGGCATGGACCCGACGAGGTTCTCCTGCGCGGCGGAAAGCTCCTCCGCCGTCACCCCGTCTTTCAGCAGGAGCCTTATTTCGGCCAGCAGCGCATCCTCCGCCTTCCGGACGTTTTTCGGGTTTATGCCCGCCGCGGCGATCCATTCGCCGTCCCACAGTCTGGCGCTGAGCGAGCTGTAGGCGTGGTAGGCCAGTCCCATCCTGTCGCGTATGCGGTCCCCCAGCCTGCCCATCAGACCCAGGCGCCCGAATATGTGGTTGGCGACGGCCAGGGCATAGTAGTCGGGATGGGATCGCGGTACGGCGCGTAGGCCGGCAACCAGCTCGTTCTGCGATTTCTTCTCCATTGTGATGACCTGCCGGCGTTCGGAGGCCGACGGCGGTATTGAGGCCGGCGGCGGCTGCTGGGCCGGAGCGCCGTTCCAGTCGCCCAGGCTTTTCTCGACGAGTTCGAAGGCTCCGGATGCCTCGATCCGCCCCACGATGGCGACCACAAGCGAGGCCGGCCCGAACAGCCGACGGTGGTACTCCTCGCAGTCGGCGCGCGTCAGCGAGGCGATATCGCCGGCGTTCTCGACCGCGTGGCGGTTGTAAGGATGACCTTCGGGATACAGCATCTTCTCAAGCGCCCTCCGGCTCACGCGCTCGGGGCTGTCCTCTATCCGCTTCAGTTCGGCCAGCATCTGACCGCGGGCCGATTCGACCTCGCCCTCCGGAAACGCCGGCACGCTCAGGCATTCGGCCAGCGTAGTGATCAGACAGTCCTCGTCGCCCGGCAGGCACTTCCCTCCGAAGCCGATCGCTTCGTCGCCGCACCAGAAGTCCAGCGAGGCGCCCTTCGACTCGAGGAACTCTGCGATCCGTCTGGCGTTCCGCTTCGCCGTACCCCTTAAAAGCATGCGCGAGACCAGCGACGCGATTCCGTGTTTCGCCGGAGCCTCGAATGCCAGCCCCGCCTTCAATCCGCCCTGGATCACAACCGAGTGGCTTTCAGGATTTTCGAGGACCAGCGCGATCACCCCGTTCGGCATCTGCCGCCGCTGTATCGGCCTCCCGCCGGAGGACGGCGGGGTCGTCGCCCGCACCCCGGAATCCTGCAGGTAGCAGCCGGGTGCGGGACGAGCATATCCGCCGCCGTACGCAGAGCCGCCGCTTGCAGCCGCCTCCGTCGGACGCCAGGCGCATCCCCGACCGCTCCAGCCGCCCGGTCCCCCGCCTGCGCTTCCTCCTGCGGCCCCTCCGGCCGTTCCGGCCCCCGCGCGGTCCTTCGCGTCATCCTTCGCGCCGCCCTTCGCGACCGGTCCGGTTGCTCCGCTGCCGGCAGGTTCGTATATACCGACGGTCCTGTTTTCCGGATTCAGATATTTCCGGGCGACGTTCCTTACGTCTTCGGGAGTAACCTTCTCGATCCTGGCTATGAGATCGTCGAGTATGCGGTGTGAGCCGAGCATTTCAAACCTGCCGATCATAAACGCGTTGGCGGTGATGCCGTCCCTGCTGTACTCCAGCTGCGCCATGGTCTGGCGGAGGGCCTTGCGGAGTTCGGAGGCGGGGACGGGGTTTTCGCGGACACGCTCGATCTCATCGAACAGCGCCTTTTCAGCTTTCTCCGTCCGGACCCCGGGCTGCACGGACAGGGAAAATGCGAAGGCGGAAGGTCCATCGTTGGGAAAGTAATGGGACCCGGCGGAGGCGGCTACCTTCCTGCGCCTTACCAGCGCGTCGTAGAGCCTGGCGCTCCTGCCCATGTAGCCTCCGGCGGAAGGTCCCAGCGGCTTGGCGCCGGAGAGTATGGCGTCCAGCACGATGGCGGCCGGCGCCTCCGCATCGGCGATCGTCGGCCCGTGGTATGCCGCGACCAGATGCGGCGATCCTTTCGGCCCTCGCGCGTTAACACGCCTCTCGGCCGCCTGCGGCAGCTCCGGCGCGCAAGAAAACGCCGGCGGCTTCGGCCCCTCTACCGGCCCAAAGTACTTCCTTACCTCCCCTTCCATCGCCTTCGCGTCGAAGTCGCCGGTCACCACCAGAACCGCGTTGGCCGGCGAATAGTACGCCAGGTAGTAATCGTAAAGGTCCTTCCGGGTCATCGCCTGCAGGTCGCGCTTCCATCCTATGACCGGCCACCGGTACGGGTGGTTCCTGTACATCGTTGCCTCTACCTCTTCGTACAGCATATAGATCGGGTCGTTCTCAGCGCCCTCGCGCTCGGATATTATCACCGTCCGCTCCCTCTCTACCTCCGCCTCATCGAACAGAGCGTTGCGCATGCGATCGGCTTCCATGTCAAGGACCATCCCCGCATGGGCCGCCGGGACCGTCTCGAAGTACACCGTGCAGTCGTTGTTCGTGAACCCGTTCAGGACGCCGCCTGCGGCGGATATTTTTTTGAAGTGTTGCCCTTTGCCGAACCTCCGCGTCCCTTGGAACATCATGTGCTCGACCCAGTGGGACACCCCCGTGATGCCGGGCCGCTCGTTCTTCGAACCGACCCGGTACCACACGAACACGGACACCACCGGGCTCGACCGCATCTCCTTAAGGAGGACTTTCAGCCCGTTGTCCAGAACGAACTCGACAATCCCGTCGCTCATCTCCGCGCCTCCCCTCCCCGCTTCTCTCAGGCCGGACCGGATCGTACCGGCCCGCGCCTGTCATCGCCTTTCCATGATGCAGACGTATCCGCCGTCGTGCAGCCCGCCGGCCGGAAGCGTCGTCTCCTCGCGAATGATACGGAAATCTCCATGCCGCGCCAGAAACGAAGCCGTCGCGCCGCCGTTTTCCTCGCGCGCCAGCGTGCAGGTCGAGTATACGATCAGTCCGCGCGGTTTCAGCAGCAGCGCCGCGCCGTCGAGCAGTTCGCCCTGAAGCCTCGCCATGGCCGCAACCGCATCGCGGTTTACTCTCTGCCGCACCTCCCAGCGCCGGCCCATCACGGCCAGGTTGGTGCACGGGGCGTCAAGCAGGACGATGTCGGCAGTGCCCCTCAGATCCTCGGGCGGCGTCCGCCCATCGGCAACCCTCGTGGAAAGGTTATCGAGGCCCAGCCGCTCCGCATGGCCGGCGACCATCTCCAGCCGGCGGGCATCCGAATCGCACGCCAGCACCCTGCCTCCAGACGCGGCCAGCCGTTCGGCCATCGCCGTCGCCTTGCCGCCCGGCGCGGCGCACATGTCCACCGCGAAAAGTCCCTCGCGCGGGAGGTGATCAGGCAGATCAAGCCGCAGTACGATGCGCGCCGCCCACGCATCCTGCACCGTCCACAATCCCTTCCTGTATCCGGGCAGCGAACCGACATCGCCGGGGAATTCGATCCGGTACAGCCCTTCCGTCGCTCCCCTTTCGTCCACCGGTTCGAAGCCGTGTACGCCTTCGAAGGCCTCGCGGAGGAAAGCGGCCCTCGGCTCGGCCGATCCCCCTCCTGTTACAGACGCAACCGCGCTTTCCGCAGGTTTTTCCGCGCCGCTTGCCCTGCCCCGTCCGTTCCCGTCTGACGCCGCCGGCGGCCCCCACGCGCATCCCTCTCCCCTCGACCCGCCCGCTCCCCCGTCATGGCCCGGGCCAGGACGCGCCTCGCCCGCGCCAGCAACCGCCGCTACGCCCGCCCCTCCCCGCGCACATCCGGTTGGCGTCACGGCCGGCATCCGCGCCCGATTCAGCCTCACGGTCACCGGCGGAACCTCGTTCGATGCCCGCAGGACACGCTCGACTTCCCCGATATCGAGGGAAGCGGCCAGAATCTCCACTGCCTGCCGCGGGAAGCCGTAGAAGCCGCTCAGCCAGCCGATCGCATCCGAATCGAAAGAGGGAAGGACCGGTTTCTTCAGGCGGACCATCCGCGAGCCGCGGAAATACAGCGCGTTCGCCGGCCTCCGCGCGCCGGTCGCGATGTCCGGTCCCGCGCCGGCTGACGGGACGGCGGTCGGAGTCCCCTCACCGGCGGCCCCGCCTGGCGGTCGGGTTGACCTTTCCGCAACTCCCCCGCAGGCCCGTCCGACGCCTGTCCCGCCCGCCACGCCGGGAGCGATCCAGTCCGCTTCCAGCCTGCCTTCCATCAATCTGGTCAGCTTGCGCAGTACCGCGTTCGCCAGCGCTCCGGTGGATCTGCCGCAGAAAACCTTGGCCAGCTTTACAGATTCGTCCACGGCCGCGCTGGGCGGGATGCGATCGAGAAACAGCATCTGATAAGCGCCCTGCCGGAGAACTTCCCGGAGCGGTTCGTCCAGCGAATCCACCGACCGGCGACTCGCCAAGCCGATCGCCAGGTCGAGCGATACGGCGTGGCGGATGGCCCCGCCCGCCAACTCGCGTGCCAGCCCCCGCTCCGCCGGCGACAACCTCGCCCGCGCGCATATCTCCGGCAGCAGGTCTGCAGCCGGTACGCCAATGCGCCGCGACCGCAATATGCACGCCAGCGCCGCGGACCTGCCGTTCCACGGCGCCGGCAGCCAGTGCCTCTTCCGCGCCGCCCCTTCAGCCGCACCAGAGCTGCCCGGCGCGCCTCCATCTGCCGCGGCGCGCCAAGCTGTAGGATCGGGCCAGGGTCCCATCGCGGGTCCCGATGCATTTCCGCTTCTCATGGTCTTGGGAAGTCTATGCGCCTGGCGTTTTTCCCGCCAGAGGCGCGCGCAGAATTGTCGCCGCCAGTATCCCAGGCCCCCGTCCCACGGTCCCGATACGTGACCAGATTGTGGCACCCCCTGTGACGGCATATGGGTAGCGCGGGGATTCCGGAACCCGGCGCGAATCGCATCCTTGCATTTCCGCCTCCCTGCCAACGGGCGGGAGAGCGGGTGGGATGGGTCCCGGATGCTATCGCAGGCCGCCAAGCGGTTATCTGACCATCATTATTGGAGCAGGCGACCACAATCGGGTTACGCATCCCCCCGGTCCGGCGGCCCGCGAAGAGCCGGTTGCGCTGTTGGTTCGCAGGAGCGGTTGTCAGAAGGGGCTGATGGTGACCGGCTGCGGGCGTGGCTCGCGCAAAGTTTGCCTCCGGCGCTCCCCAAAGGGCAGCTGGGGTAAAACGAGAGAAACGCGACCCGGAGGGATCGCATCCACTCTGAAAAGCTGGGGTAAGACCCTTCGCCGCCCACGCAAATCTCCCCCCCGTCCGGAGACAGCGCAACCGGCTGGCTCGCCCGTGAAATATCTCGCTTGAAACTCCAGGAGTGAATATAATCGCTCCGTGTGTAGTCTATATCACATACGGTCATGGAAGGAGGATAGAGATTATGGTCTGGAAACCCATCCGCCTTTCGAAGGTTTGTGCCGTCGTCGTTGCCGTCGCCTTGCCCGCGACGCCGGCCTCCCGGTGCGAAGACACCAAAGGCCCGGTGTGGACGAAGGATATGAACGAGGCCAAGAGAGCGGCCGCCAAGGGCCGGAAGCTTATCGTCCAGCTCATAGGAAGGACCGATGACGATAAGAGCACTAAGGTAAAGGATGCGCTTCCGGGCGTTCCGGAACTTAAAGAAGCGGTGTTCATATGGTCCGAGGCGCACAAGGATTCCTGGCCCCAGATTTATCGCGTCCCCTGTACCGAGAAGGTCCTGCCGGCGGCGATAATCTTCGACGCGGACGGCAGGCGCTGGGCGAGCGCGGCCGCCCTGACGCCGGAATCGCTTCCGGCGCTTGTCCGCAAGGCGACGGAGCGTATGCATCTGCCGTGGGCTAAGGATATAGGCGCAGCGCGGTCCAGGGCGCGCGCGGAAAATATCCCGGTGCTGATATTTGTCGGTTCGGATGTGGATGAGACGAGCAGGAAAGCGATGGACGGGCTGGCCGGCTCCGTCGCCTTCCAGAAAGCCGCGACGGCGTTCGTGGATGCCGAAAGCGACCAGGCATGGGCGGTAAAATTGAAAGTAGACGACGTGGGCGCGCTCCCGGTGGTCCTGATAACAAATGCCGATGGCAAGCTCATCCGCAAATTCTGCGGAGCGGAGGTGACATCCGACACGATACGGAAAGGAATAGCTCACGCCGAAAAGGTGCTGCGGCAGGAGGAGGAGATCAGGAAGGAAAAGGAGAAGCACGATCCGAAGCGGGACAATACCCCGCGCCGTGGAGAGGTCCGGCAATTCTGAGCCGGAAGCGCGGGCCGGCCAGCGATTCCTACGCCCTTGCCCGGAGTTTCGAAACGCCGGCTCCGCTTCCGGCCGGCCGCCGGCGGGAGGCAGGGGCCGCCAGGGATGCGGACGCCGCCACGCTGCTCGTCTTGTCAGGGGGCCAGGGCGCCGTTACGTGTCGAACCGGCCTGGCCAAGACGCCGTCTTTATGCCGGCATATCGGCCTCCGGAGGAACGTGATCCGATTCCGCCGCGATACCTCCCTTCGGCGAAAGTTTTCTCTCTTCCTCCGGAGAAGGATGGGGCGGGGGGTGGCAAACAGCCGCCAATATCGTAAACTCCCCCTGGGACGGGCAGGGGACGGCGATATCGCCTGGGACTTTGCGGGGTTTAGGGAATGTTTCTTTCGCCGGGATATATGGAGGGGCATGTCATGATCGCGCGCGACAGCCTCGGCGGATCCGGCCGCCATCCCATGGTCGCGATGGCCGCCGTGCTTGCGTTTTCGACGGCGCTCGGATGCTCCCAAGACGCTGGCGGAAAATCTCCGCCCGTCCCGGCGGGCGTCAGGACGGAAGATGTGGACATCCGTGGAGAGGCGTCCGGCTTCCTGCTCCGCGGGACGGTCTGGTTCCCGGCTGGCGTCGCCGAAGGCCGGAAGGCGCCGGCAGTCATACTCCTCCACATGATGAATCACGACAGGAGCACATGGCGCGATCTCGCAGGCAGACTGGCCGAACGGGGGGTATGGGTGCTGGCCTGTGATGCGCCGGGCCACGGCGAGAGCACCAGGGGGCTGGACGGCCGGAGGAAGGGAAAGTGGAAGGACTTCGCCTCCAACCAGGCCTTCTGGAAAAACTTTTACGCGGACATGCCGGCCGTCAAGGCCGCGCTGGCGGCGAAGGGAGCGGATGTCGGGAACCTAGCCGTGTGCGGAGCGAGTATCGGCGCCAACTGGGCCATGGTCATGTGCGCGGACGACCCGGACATCAAGGCTGCCGTCGCGCTCTCGCCGGGCCGGAACTACAGGGGGATCGAAACGTATGGGCCGGCGGCGAGGATAAGGAAGCCGCTCCTTGTCGCCTGCTCGAAGGGCGACGACGACCCCGATGCGGGGCCGCGAATTGCCGAACTGGCCGGGTGCGCGAAGTCCGAAGGCGACCTGCGTGGCGAAAAGGTATTCAGGCAATATCCGGGATCGAGGCACGGGACGGATCTGTTCGAGGAGGATCCGCGACTGCCGGAACTTCTGGCGGAATGGATCACGGCGCGGCTGAAAGGCGCGAACCCCGGCGCGGAGGCGAAATGAAGCGGCCGCCGGTCGCGCACGCGGCATGGACGCGACGTCGCCTCCCCGGAAAATACTGGAGCTCGCCCTCTGATCGGAAGACCGGCAGGGGAAGGCTATGTGTGACTCTTGACATTCCCGCAACCGCGGCGGACGGCTTGCCGTTCTTCCTCCGCAGCCATTCTTCTTTACGTTGCGCGGTCTCTACCGCCAGAGCGAAAGACCGGTCTCTGAGTCGGGATTTCTGGAGAGCGTCACGTCGGTTATCTCCGATATCCTGAACTCGGCCGCGAAAACCATCGTCCCCTCGGCCAGGTGCCCTCCGAATGCGTTTCCGCGTTCGTCGGCCAGCGTAACGTGCGCGTGGATGAACGGCCTGCCCGGCGCATCCGCCTTCTCCGATACGTTGCCGGTCAGCGCCAGCAATTCCAGCGGCTCGTTCCGCTCGATATAGCCGTACTTTTTCGCCGACTGGTCGTAGTAGCCGAACCTGGCTCGGCTGACCGCGCCGATCGCCTCGACCCACCCGTTGCGGATGCCGTTTTCCGCCGCGACGCGCGCCAGCCCTTCCAGCAGATCCTCGCCGCGTGCAAGCCTGCCTACAACCACCCTGCCCGTCCTGCCTATC
>JAOACM010000172.1 GCA_026417845.1 Planctomycetota bacterium
TGTGGTAGCTGGCCTTCGCCCCGCCTTCGGAGATGCCGAGCAGCCCGGCTATCTCCGAGAACTTCAGGTCGTGGTACTGCTTGAGGACGAATATGCTCCTCTGCTGGGGCGGGAGCGAGCGGATGGCGCGGTCCGCCGCCTGGCGCAATTCCGAGGCGCAGGCATCTTCCTCCGGCGGAGATGCGGCCTCCGCGGCCGGTGGACCGGCCTCGCGCAACTTCCTCTGCTTTTCCTCGGCCCTCATCCTTTCGAAACACACATTCAGCGTCGTCCGGTAAAGCCACGTGGACAGCCTCGCCTCTCCCCGCCATTTTTCCAGCTCGTTGAACGCGCGGAGGAAGGTTTCCTGGGCCGCATCTATCGCCGCGTCCTCGTCCCGGAGTATCTGACAGGCCAGGTTCGCCACCCTCCGGTGGTGCATTTCAAAGAGGCGATCGAAGGCGGAAGGGTCGCCTGCCAGATGGCGCTCGATCAGTTCGCGCTCCGATTCGTCCGCCATTCGGCACCTCTATTGGACGCGGGCGCCCATCCTCCTCCGCGGACCGGGTCCGCGCAACACGTTCCCGGAGCCTGCCCTGAAACTTCCCCGCCGCGGAGCGAGGCGGCGGAGCCGCAAACTTCACGGCGGCAGGCTGGGTCTGGCGGCCCGCTTCGAGCCTCGGCTGCCGCAGGAGTTTCCGGACAGACTCTTATTATATAGTGTCGGATCCCGGCCGCACAGTCCCACTGGAGCGCCCGGGGACGGAGCAACCGCCTGGCCCTCGCCTCCTGATCCGGAAATCCACGCATTTACGGCCATACACCCGGATGGAGACGCTCGAGACGGTCCGTCTCATTTGACCGCGCTGAAGAACATGCTCGCGAAGGCGGATATCGGCGCCTGTTCTCTGGCGTCCTCCACCGCCCGCCGCGATTCCCTGAAGAACCCTTTCGCCTCCTGATACAGGCTGTCGTCCGACAGCAATCTGCCCAGCGTGCCCTCGTTGCGCTTCAGTCTTTCGGAGAATTCCGCGAGGTTCTCCGCGGCCTTCCGCATGTTGTCGTACACATCCGGATCGTTCACGAGCTTTCCCAGGGTGCCCTTCGAGTCGGAGACCTTCGAGGCGGCCGCGCTGAGGTCGTCCACGGCCTTCTCGATCTTCCTGTAGAGCGAATCGTCGGAGGCCAACCTGCCGATGGTGCCGCGGCCGGCAGAAAGGTCGTCGGAGAACTTCCTGAGGTTTTTCGCGGCTTCATCCACATTGGCAAGGGCGGAGGCGGCCCTGTCGTGCACTTCCGGGGATTTTACCAGCTTGCCCAGGGACCCCTCGCCCTTCTCTATGGATTCTCCCAGCGTCCTGAAGCCCTTCATGCCGGCCTGAAGGTCGGCGGAGGCGGACTTCAGGCTGTCGTACAGTTCCCTGTCGGATATCAGTCTGCCGAGCGTGCCTTCGCCCTTCTCCAGCCTGTCGGTGAGTTTCCGCAGATTTTCAAGGGTGGCTTTTATGTTCGGGGAATTTTCCCTGACGGCGCCCTCGATCTCGGACATGGCGGCCGACATGCGCTCCATCACGTCCTCGACGGAGGCGGCCGTCTCGCGCGCCGCGACGCGGCGCCCCTCCAGCGGCCCCTTCCCCCTGTCGCCGGGCTCGACGACGAGCCTCCTGTTGCCGCCGATCAGCCCCCCGGACCTGATGGAGGCGGATGCGCCGTCGTAGAGCGAGACCGAGGGGTCCAGCAGGAATTCGACGCGCGCCGCCCCGTCCTCCACCTCCACGGCCCGCACGAAGCCTTTCTTGACTCCCGCGATCCATACCGGATCGCCGGCGGACAGACCGGAAGCGGACGCGAAGACTGCGAAATAGGGTTTGCCCCGCGGCGCGAACAGCCGTCCCTCGTCGTCAACCAGGAACGTCAGCCCCGCCAGCAGGAAAAGCCCGGCGAAAACGAAAGCGCCAACCCACTTTTCCATTTCTACACCCTCCACAGCCGCCGCAGTTATTCCGGCCCAGCCGCGCCGCCGCGGGCCGGCGGAGATGCGATCCCCGGCGCCGCCCGGCACCCGGCCGGCTCCGTAGCCGCCTGGAACGAAGTCCCGCCTTTCCGTTCCTCTGCCTGATCTGTCACGTCGTCCAGATGCCCCGGCGCGGCGACAGCCGTAATCAAAAGCCTGTCCCAAAACTTCCCGCCGGGCAGCGGGGATTGCTGGTCGTATAAACTCTCCATCGGCTGTTTCCGGACAGGCTCTGACGCAGACGCCGCCCGGGCCGGTCCGTCCATCGCTGCCGCGCCGGCACCGGAACGGCCGGATGCGGCCGCTTCATCCGGCGATGCCGCCGGCGTCTCCCCGGCCCGCCCTCCGGAGCCGCGGACGAACCGGCCGCCGTCCGGTCCGTCCAGATGCCCTATGGTAACCGGCACCGGCGGGGGGGGAAGCGCAGTATCGCCGCCGTACGGACCCCCCGGCGCTTCCCGATCCCAGCCCCCGCGGCCTGTGCGCAGCCCCTTTCTGTCGAACGGCACGAAAAGTATCCTGATGTGGGCGTCGGCGCCCGTCTGGAACCCGAACAGACCGTAAAGTATCCGGAACCTCCTCGATCGCGCCGTCCCGTCGGAGACGCGCCTGTAATCGAACAGGAAGTTTCCGCATACCCGCTCGCCCTCGACGGACCTGTATCTCCACAGCAGCCCCCCGCCGACCGACAGGTCCCTGTCAATCGCCGCATCGTCCCCCGGTCTGCGCCTTCCGAAGTATTCGAAGACGAGCGGGATCCGCCGATGGACCCCGCCCGACGCCGACTTCCGCGACTCGTACAGGCGGAGGAAAGCCCTGGACGTTTCCGAGCCGTCGGGGAGCCGTCTGCGCCAGTATATGTTCCAGAGCCTGCCGGGGCCCGCCTCGACGGCGTCTTCGCCTCCCTCCATCCAGAACGGCGCCAGGCATTTGAACTCGCTGTATCCCCCGCTGTCCCCCTTCCATCTGAAAAACGGCCATATCTTCCATATGATCTCGCGCCGCATCCGGCCGGCCCCGCTCTGCCCGCAGTCCCCGGTCCCCGCGCCTTTTCCCGTCCTGAGTGCCGTTTTGTCCGGTTCGGACGGCGGAGCGTCCGGTTCGGATCCGGCGCCGCCAGCGTCCGGGTCGGAGGAGTTTCCCGATCCTGCCGCCGGAGAGGGACGCCGGTTTCCCACGGCCGCCCCGCCGATCTCCCGGCGCGCGCCTTCCGCATCGCCGGCGTCCATCCCCGCCCCGGCCGCAGGTTCCGCTGGCGCGCCGGCTCCCGGGCCCTCCGCCGCGGTCGCAGCCGCCTGCTTTTCCGTCCGCTCTATACGATAGCTCACGAAGCAGAAATACTGCCTGATCTCCTCCGCACCCTCTGACATGACCCTCTGCCGCCTGTAGAACGGCCACATGACGAACTTCGATCTGACCGTCTCGCCGTCCCGCCGGCAGTAGAAAGGCCAGAACTTTATGCCCGATATCCCGCGGCCTCGCGTCACGGAAAAGAACGGCCAGGGCGCGTGGGTCTCGCGGAAACCGTCCTTCAGGCGCCATGTGTGCTGGAAGAACGGCCACAGGACCGACACATGGTTATGGTTCGCCGACCTGGCGACGTCGAACAGGGGGAGCAGGCTGACGATGGTCATCGGCGCGCGCGTGTCCAGTCCCTCGCGCTGGAAACGGAAGAACGGCCACAGGACGTGGTGCCGCGAAAACCGGCCCTTCTTATGGTCGCAGGCGTAGACCGGCAACGCGCGGAAGCCCCACTGCTCCTTTCCCTTCCATGCCGCGAAGAACGGGAAGATTGCGTGGCAGGCCGTGTACGCCGGCTCTTTCGTCACGGCGAACAGCGGGAACAGGACGTGGAGTATGTGTTCCTTGCCGAGTTTCCCTTTCAGTGTGCCGCCGAGCGGGACCAGCGTGAAGTACGGCCCGCGCCGGTCGCTGGAGCCGGCGAAGAGCAGCGGGAAGAGCATGAAATCCGCCTCGCGCCCGGAGGTCTCGCCGGATATCTCGCGCGAGCGCCAGAAGACGACCGGAGGCAGGCTGACGCGCGTCTCGTCTGGCGCGTCGCGAAAGGTTCCGAATGGGAACAGGAAGCGCCCGTGCGCGATACCGTCCCGTCTCTCGCTCTCGAACAGAGGCCATGGACCGGCCATCCGCTCGACCGAACCTGACGCATCGCGCGACATCGAATATATCCCGCATATCGAATGCTCGACAGCCCCGTCCGGATAACGGCGGAATTCGTTAAGGAACGGGATCCCGGTAAGGTCGTACGGCCACCGTGCTTTCGCGGCCGGTTCCCGGCCGGGCGTCGCGGGAGCCCCGGCGGTCTTCTCCCCGGCCCCGGCGGTCATCGTTCTGGAAGTCGGAGCTTTCCAGCCGGGGCAGGAGGATATCCCTTCGCAGACGGAGGGCGTCCCGCCGGAACTGCCGGTCGCTCCGCCGGCGCCGCCATCCTCCCAGTCCGGTCCGGCATATTTCATGTTTCCGCGGCAGGTCTCTCCGGCATGGCCGGCGACCTTCCTGCCGGGGCCGGCACGCCGGAGATCCGGGCAGGAGGCAGCACCTCGCATCCCGGCCCGTATCCCATCGGAGCCGGCGGAATTCCGGAGGCAGACCGTGGACTTCCCGGAACAGGCCGCCAGCGGCAGCCAGAGGAGAGAGGCGACGGCGATCAGCCCGATCCGCCTCGTTTTCCCCACCGGTTCACCCATCCCGCCGCGCTCCCGCCGCGTGGGCGCCCGACATCGGCCCCTCGCTCCGCCCCTCGACGAACTGCCGCACCACGGGGTTCGCACTGGCTCTGAACGCATCGGGAGGCCCGGATTCGACGATCCTGCCTTCGTGGAGCATCGCGATCCCGTCGGCGATCCTGTATGCCGCTTCCATATCGTGAGTTATGACCAGAGAGGCGACGTTCATACGGTCCCTGAGGTCGCGTATCAGCTCGAGTATCGTCGCGCCGGTGACGGGATCCAGTCCTGATGTCGGTTCGTCATACAGCATGATGCCCGGCCGCTCGACTATCGCCCGAGCCACTCCGACCCGTTTCCTCATGCCTCCGGACAGCTCCGAAGGCATGTAGGACTCGTAACCCTCGAGCCTTACCATTCTGAGGCATTCCCGGGCGATCTCGCGGGCCTTGGCCAGGGGTCTTACGCCATGCTCGATGAGCGGAAGGGCGACGTTCTCCAGCACCGTGAGGCTGCCGAGCAGGGCGGCGGACTGAAACAGCACGCCGATATTACGCCGGATGGCCGCCAGTTCATCCCCCGATGCGGCTGAGATATCCCGCCCGCCGATCAAGACTCTGCCGGCGTCGGGTTTCAGGAGTCCGCAGACGTGTCTGAGGAGGGTGGTCTTTCCACAGCCGGAGCACCCGACGACGCATACGGTACGCCCGGCCCCGATCCTGAGGTCCACGCCGCGGAGCACCGGCCGGCCTCCGAGCGACTTGTGCAGGTTGATCGCTTCTATAGCGGGTCCCTGTCCGGCGTTTTCCATGCTTTCCCGATATCCGCCACGCACCCTTCCGGCGCTCCCGCCCGCTTGCCCAGGCGCGTCCGGCGCCTTCCGCCGGCGCGAAGGAGCGGGAAGCGGCTGCCGCCATGCCGTTCCGGCGCGATCAGACCTGCGCCCACGGGGCCGCCACAGGGATTCCGGCCAGCACGGCGGGCGACGGTTCCGGCTTCGCGTCCGCGGAGACCGGGACGGGATTCGTCCACGCCTTCCGTCCCCGCCCGTCCGTAACCTCTACGCGCACGTAGCGCGCCTTAGGACCGGCTACATACTCGGCCGAAGATATCATCGCCTCTCCGCCGCCTTCCCCAGCCCTTTCCCCGGCATTCCGGGTCTCTCCTCCGGCGCCCCTTGCATCCCCGCCGCCTGTCGCGCCAGCCACGAAACAAGCCCCGTCCACATCGGAAACGAACGCGATCTCCGCCGCGGGAGATGTCCGCACCGATATCCTGAGCGTCGGCGCGCCATCCCTCTCGGCCTCCTCCACGCGCAGGTCTTCTATCGCCGGCCCGCAACTGGAGTAGTACGCCCCGCGCCTCAGGGCGTCCATTATAGCGTCCTTGTCTTTCCTGGCGGCCTTGAGCCATATCCAGCCCATATACGTATCTACCCGCTCCTCCTCCCGCCCGTGGCAATCGTCGGTCGCTATCGCGCCGCACAGCGCGACCCGGCGCAGGTATTCGTCCCACTGCGCCGTCGAGTCGGCGCGGCCTATCCTCCGGCAGGTGGCGTTGTACACTTCGATACCGAGAACCCCCTGCAGCGGGGCGAGCTCCGTCCACGTGTGCTTGCACCAGTACGGATGCCCTGCGAATGCTACTCCGCCCTGTTCGGCCACCGCGTCGAGCGCCTCCTGGGGATGCGCCATGCCCGCGGTGGCGATGTCCTTGTGCACGTCGAGCGCCACGAAATGGTATTCCTCTCCCCTGTACGGATTCTCCGGGTGCAGCTCGACGCCAGGTATCAGGACCAGTCCGTCCGGGACCGCGATGTCCCCGATACGGGCCACGCGTCCGTGGTCGGTTATCGCCAGAAAATCGTAGCCTTTCGCCCGGTACCGCGCCGCGCGCTCGGCGGGGTCCTCCTCTCCGTCAGACAGCGTGGTGTGCGTATGGAGGTTGCCCTTCAGAAACTTCCCCGGCATCAACCATGGATTCACGAAGGTATATCTGCTCATTTCGAAAGGCTCCCCGTTTTCGCGCCGCGTCATTCCGCGTGCGGCCCCGGTCCCGCCGCTGCGTATCGCACCGGTTCCCCCGGGGACTGGAACGGGCCGGATTCGCCATCTCCCGCCTGTTGGGCGGACGCGACGTCGGCGACCCGGCTCGACGACGAACCGCGCTCATCTCCGCCGCCGACGGACGGCCGGCGCCGGGCCGTCACATCCTGACGCCCTCGTCCAGGAACGGCCGCCAGACCAGGCTGAAGACCAGGTAGTTCGCTATCAGGATCAGCAGGGAGCTGTAGACTACGCTTTTCATAGTGGCCCTGCCGACCCCCTCGGGCCCACCCTCGGCCGCAAACCCCTGCGCGCACGCGACCATCGTTATGATGATGGAGAACACCAGCCCCTTGAACATGCCGAACCACACGTCCTTGACCATCAGCATCTCCCGGCAGGATCGCAGGAACTCGGCGTCGGGTATCCCCAGCGTATAGCGCCCGACCATCCAACCGCCCCATATGCCTACCGCATCCGCGAACACGGTCAGCAGCGGTACCCCGACGACCATCGCGGCGAGCCTCGGTACGACCAGATACCTGACAGGGTCAATTGACATTACTTCCAGCGCGTCTATCTCTTCGTTCACCTTCATCGTGGCTATCGCCGACGCCATCCCGCCGCCGACGAAACCGGCGACTACGACGGCCGTCAGCACCGGGCCGAGCTCGCGGCACATCGTTATTCCGGTAACCCCGCCGACCGTAGACAGAGCGTCGAACTGGCGGAGCGCCAGGCCGACCTGGCCGGATATCACCATGCCGCTGAACAGGGCGGTTATGGCCACGACGGGGATCGAGCATACCCCGCAGACGAACTCCTGCTCCATTATCCTGCCGAACGTCCCGCGCGGCCTGACCATGTGCCGCGCGGCGCGCGCCAGAAGGATCGCGCCGCGGCCGGACGTCTCCACCGCGTCGAGCATCGTGCGGCCCACGTCGTCGAGCAGCCCCATCCGCGAGACTCCCGGAGACCGGCCTGCGACCTCCCGCGCGGGAACGGTCGCCGGCCGGTCGCGCGCAAATGGAAGAATCAGATTCGTCGCCTCGATAAGCCGGAGCGTGCATAACCCGCGGTCGGGCGTCTGTCAACCGAAAGCGCGGCGCCATGAACCGGTTGCGATGCCATTGGACGGGAGGGCGATATGCGTAATCGTTTGCCGCGTTCAGCTTGCGGGTGACTGTTTGCCGCCCCGTACGCCCGGCATGCAGCGGATGGGAGGGACAGGCATATCTCCATGTAATTGTTTGCCGCGTCCGGGGGACGCTACTGCAGTGGCGTGCCCGAACGGTGCAACAGCGGCGTTACTGCAAACAGGTCCGCTCTGCCCGCTGCGGCCCCACATGCGGACGCGGCAGACAATTGTATCTCCATTTGTGGCAGCGCTACTGCTGTGCCGCCCGATCGCAGTAATTGTTTGCCGGGTTCGGGCTGGGGCTGTTACCTGCTAAGAGGTTGCCCCAAAAATCGCTGATGGGGGCTTATACGCTCAGCGATCCCAACTTCCGGACGGGAGGTTCCTTGATAGGCTCTGCCGCCATCACATGCCCAGCGCCCTGCGCTCCACACATAGGGGGCGGTAAACAATTACCGATCGCACCGCCACAGCAGCTGCGGCCCGAAAGCGGCAAACAATTACCTCCGATCCGTCCTTGCCGGAGATCACAGCCCCGCGGTCTGCACGACGAAGAAGAAGGCCGGCACGGTGGCTATGCTGATCATGGTGCTGTAGACGATGGCCCTGGCCGCCAGAGGTCCATC
>JAOACM010000173.1 GCA_026417845.1 Planctomycetota bacterium
AGGCGCCAGCGCGAATGGGAGGTTGGTCAAGCCCTGAGGAAAAACGGCATCCGGCCTTGACGCGGCTCGTTTCATGGGAGGCTCCTATCCGGGGATCGTAGACATGTCATGTCAGTGCCTCGGATCAGTCACGCGCCGCCTCGACCTCGTACCGGTCGGGGATGGCGCCCTCCTTCAGGTAGAACGCCTTGAACTCCGGCTCGTGGTCGCACAGAAGCAGCCACCTTTTCCGAGCGGCCTCGCGGAGCAGCCATCTCCGGGCATCCATCGTCTCCACGGGAAACATGTCGTAGGCGGTCGCCCAAGGTACCCGCCGGTGCGAAGAGGTAGGCAGAAGATCGCCCGCGGCGACGGCGGTCCGCCCGCCGTCGCGGATCATCACGCAGGCGTGACCGGGCGTATGGCCGCCGGTCCGGAATACGGTCACGCCAGGGACAATATCCAGCTTCCAGTCGTAAACGAGGAACAGCCCGGCATTGGCGACGGGCACCCAGTTTTCCGGCAGGTAGGTGCGCCTGTTGAGTTCCGTAGGATGGCCCGCCGCGTAAAGCTCCCGCCGCTCCACAACGTACCTGGCGTTAGGGAAAGTCGGTACCAGCCCTCCGCTATCGCCGCCGCCGGGCGAGGCGTTCCAGCCGGCGTGGTCCATGTGCAGGTGAGTGTTGACCACGAAGTCCACATCGCGCGGCGAGAAGCCCGCAGCGGCCAGTTCTTCAGGAAGCGTGCGCCCGTCCAGAGCGTATATCCGGCGGCGCTTCTCGTCGAACTTTCGCCCTATGCCGGAATCCACGAGTATCTTCGTCTTTCCGGCCAGGATCAGAAAGCAATTGCAGGCCAGCGTCACGCGGCCCTCCTCATCGGTCCCGCGTTCCGCCTCCCATAGCGGCCTCGGCACGATGCCGAACATGCTTCCGCCATCCAGCCTGAAGACCCCGTCGCTCAGGACGAGTACTTCGATCCCGCCTATCCGAATCGTATCCGGCAAGTTTCGCATCCTCCCTCCGGTTTGGCGTCGCGCGCCGGAGCCGCGGGCAGGCGTAGCCCACCCATCCCGCGATTGCCGGGCCCGGGCACCTCCACTCCCGCCCTGAGACCACGCGATTCGGCCGCCGACATCCGCCTGATGTCGCCGAGGCGGGGACGCACTCCCCCGCGGACGATCGGGCACCGGGTTCCGCGTCGGAGCCGCCGTTACACCGGCCGGCACCCCCGGCCTGGTAATTGTCCGCCGGGCCAGGCAGGGAATGCAGCTTGCAACAGGTGCGCTTCAGCGGGACAGCAACAGCGTTACCGCATTCCTCCTCGCCCCCCGCCTCACAATATGGGACGGCGGACAATTATAGTTCCAGGTTACGGCGCTCATCCGGTGCGGGACAGGGATCAAAATCCGAACAGCGCCGCCGCATTGGCCGATGTCCTGGCGGCCGTTTCGTCCACCGACCAGCCCCTTATCTCCGCGAGCTTCGCACCTGTCTCCGGCAGCAGGGCCGGCTCGTTGCGTTTCCCGCGGGCCGACTGCGGCGGCAGGTAAGGACAATCCGTCTCGATCAGAAGTCCATCCGCGTCCACGGCCGCGGCAGCTTCGCGGACCGATCCCGACTTCGGGTACGTTATGATCGCCGAAAAGCTGATGTGCAACCCCAACCCGCGGAATTTTTCGGCCCAGGCTGGTGTCGAGGCGAAGCAGTGCATGACGCCGCGGATGCGGCGGCTGCGGGAATCCACGACCGCCGCCAGCACCCGGTAGACGGCATCCTCCGCCGCGCGACAGTGGACTATGAGCGGAATGTCCAGCCTCGCGGCCAGCTCCGCCTGAGCGCGGAACGCGGCCTCCTGAAGATCGCGCGGGGCGTAGTCGCGAAAGAAATCCATGCCGGTCTCGCCGACAGCGACGAAACGATCTCCAGCCAGCGCTTCTTCGATCCGGCCGAGCGAGTCCGGGCCGAAGGTCGCGCAATCGTGTGCGTGTATCCCGGCCGTGCCGTACACTTCGGGCGCGCCGCGGCGGCCGTGTTCGCCCAGTATCGCCATGGTCGCTCCGGCGCTCTCCACGCTCGTAGCCGCGCACACTATGCGGCTCACGCCCGCGGCCCGCGCACGCTCCAGGACGGCCGGAAGGTCCCCCCGGAAGGCATCGGCATCGAGATGCGCGTGCGTATCGGTCCAGCAGGCCACAATCCCCCTCCGCTCTAACTTCGTGCGACGGCGGGAAAACTCCGCCGCGCGCACGATCCCGCTCTCTTCGAGATCCGCGGCATGCCGTTCCGGACCGATGCGCGCCCGGCTCGCCTCCGGAAAGAGCAATGATTCTCTCGCCTCCCTCTCTCGCGCCAGGTCCGGACCGCCGGGCCGGATTATACCCCGTCGGCGGCGCCCCGGACCGGAAAGGCGAGCGTTCGCGGGCGCTTGCGCCGGGGACCTGGCGGCATAAGATGCCCGCCGTGGACCGGAAAGACTGCAGATACGGGATAGCGGCCGAAATGTTCGGCCTGCGCGCCAAGGCTGCCTCAGCCGACCGCCGCTTCGTCGAGGCCGTCGGTTTCAGGTTCGAGCCGTACTGCCGCCATCGGTGTGCCGATGCGCCAGCGCCCTCCACCTCCCTCGACCTCGACGCAGTCCTGTCGGTCGCAGGCGGGAGGCGCCCGCGGCGTTCGGAAGAAGAGGTTTCGGCATCAGGCTGCCTCGTTTTCGGGCGGCACCTGAGGCACGAGGGGGACCGATGGCTGTGGCGGCGTTCGAAGGCGCTGCATGGGCTGGAGGTCGCTTTCCGGTTCCGGGAAGGCCGGCTGGAGATCGAGGGGACGCTGCACGAGAGGAACCGCGGCTTTCTGGGGTTGTCCGGCGGCGCGCGCGACAGAGACATCTGGACGCATTGTGCGGACGTCGTCTTCCTGATGCCGCTGCTGGCCCTGGCGTTCAGGACCAGGGAGTGGACGCCGGTCCATGGTTCCGCGCTCGCCGTCCGCGGGAAGGGCGTACTGATCGCCGGCCTTGCCGGCTGCGGAAAGACGACGCTTGCCGCCGCGATCCTTACGGGTCTGGCTGATTCGACGTATCTCGCGGAAAACGTCGCGCTTGTCCGCGACGGCCTGCTCTGGGGACTTGCCTCGCCGCTGAGACTCGACCAGCGGGCCATCGGGCTGATCGGCGAACGGGAGCTGTCCGGAGCGGCAGACGAATGGCCGGAGGCCTCACGTATGCTCGGATCGGAAAGATCGAGATGTTTCCGGCCGAAGCGGCGAAGCGCGGAGCCGTTCCCGCTAGCCGCGGTGCTGTTTCCGCGTATAGGGACGGGGTCGGGCTTCCGCGCGATGCCTACTGCTGAGGCGGCCGCCTCGCTCAGGCTCATGGATTCGCTGACCTATGAAATGGATGGGTTCTGGAGCTGGGTCCGCGTACTGGATATTGCAACCTGCAGCAGGTCCATGACCGACCGCCCCGGGAGAGAGCCGGGCCGTCCGGATGCGGGAACCGGCCATCCGGAGACCGTTGCCGGAAGGCTGGGAGCCGGGGGCGGGCGCGCGGAGCAGGCCGATATCCCGGACGGGAAGCCGGATGCGGCCGGGCTGCCGTTCGATGCGCCGGCCTTCGAGATAACGCTGGGGCGCGGCATGTCGGCGGGAGCGATGCGCGAGCTGGCCGGTCGCGTCCTTTCGGAGGCGGGGATTTGACTGCGGCGTCAGGAAATGCGGCCGTTTCGCGCCCGATTGAAGTATCAGCAGCGGGAAACCGCCGGGTCCTCCTGTTCTGCGATCCGGACATGGTGCCGGCCGACGGCAGCGTTGACATGCTGCGCTCCATATCCGCCCATCAGGCGGTTGCCGCACCGGTCGCAGGTCTCCCGGATCTTCACGCAAAAGTCCGCGGCGGGATAGCCCCGACCGGCTATGCGGCGGCTACGGATGGACTTATCCTCCGCGGCCTGATGGATATGCGCGTCAACTGCGGCATGTCCGTCGCGGCGCTCTCGGTCGAAGCCGCGGCTGCAAACCCGGAAACCCTGGACCGCTGGTTCGGTGCGATGGCAGCGGAAATCCCGGCCAGGCGCCGCCCCGGGGCAGCAATATCCGGAGATGAGGCCGCCGAAATATTCGCGCGCGGCCCGGCCGGATTGCTCGAAAAATGGGGGCTTCCTCCCGAAACGCGCGAGCGGCTGGAGCTGGGCGGATGCCTCCATCCGCCCGGACGTACGCCTGATCGCGGCGAACTGCGGGCGGCATTGTCCGAGCGGACATTCGAGGCAGCCGGCAGGGGACTCGGAGCGCTCGGCACGGGAAACCACTTCCTGGAACTCCATGCCATATCGAAGGTCCGGGATCGGAGTGCGTGCGAGGCGCTTGGGCTTTCGGAAGGAAGCCTGTTGCTTTGCCTGCACTCGGACTCCTCGGCAGTAGGCGGCGAGGTCAAAAACCGCTACGGGGTCAGGAAAGAAGGCCGCAGACCCGGCCGCTTTCTCCGCGAATTCCGGAGGCAGTTCGCATTTCATCTTCCGAGGGCGGGCATCGGCGCCGCGCGTACGATCTGGCGGCTTTACGTCAGGACAGATCCCTGGGGGGCCATCGAGCCCGATTCGCGCGAAGGCCGCAGGTTCCTCGTGGCGCTCTACGCCGCCCACCATTTCGGCACCGCCAATCGCTTACACATATTGGCTGCTGCCTGCCGGACCGCTTCATCTGCGTTCGGTTCGATGGGGTTCCGTCTGCTTTCTGACGCCGCCCACGACAGCATATTCCTGGAAGAGCATGGCGGCAGAAAACTGTGGGTTCACAGAAAAGGTGCCGTAAGGGGCAGGACGCGGACCGAGTTGGCCTCTGATCCGCAACTCCGCCACACCGGCCAGCCGCTCCTGATCCCGGGCGCCTTGGGGACAACAAGCTTCCTGGCGGTGGTCGGCGATGGATGCCCCGATGCCCTGCTTTCAGTAAACCACGGTTCCGGTCGCCATACCCGCAGGGATGAAACAACCGCCACGCATACCGAAGAAGATGTCGAGCGGGAAACAACTTCGGGCGGCATGAGACTTTACCGCATCGGGGACGTCAGGCTGGCAGGTGAATCTCCAAGATATTACAAGGATATTTCCAAGATTGCCCAGACCTGCGAGGCGTTCGGATTGGCGCACATTGTGGCTGTCCTTAAACCCATCGCTTCATTAAAAGGCTAGCTTCTTGTCAAAATGATAATATTGTCACTATAACACGAATTGGGCTGGCCTAGCAATTGCTGAAAATCAGAAAGACAGCAAGCAACTTATTTGTTTCCAACATGTTACATCATGTTTCTTTATGACGCAGATTCGAAAAAATGGCACCATATTAGTTAATCGAGGCTATCGGGAAACCTACGACCGGATCTGGCGACCCGTTGCGGAGGCCTTGGTCGCCATGGAAGTGGGGAGGCTACAGGAGCCTAATCCAAGAACCTGCTGCTGTGGAGCTTCGGACATGCGATACTCTATTCGTAGCAGGAGGTTTTGTGACAGGTTCTAAGAACCTACCCAGAAACTCCCGGGCGGGGCGACAGGGCTCGCTGAGCGTATAAGCCGAGCCACTGGAGATTTCGGATAGGCTCTAATGTGCATCGCTTTTAAGGAGGAAAAAAATGCGCTTGGATCGCTTTACGATAAAGAGTCAGGAGGCGATAGAGGCCGCGAGGAAGATAGCCGAAGGCTCCAGCCATCAGGAGCTTACTTGCATTCATCTTCTGATGAGCCTGATGGGGCAGCAGGACGGCATAGTGCGGCCGCTTCTGGAGAAGGCCGGTGCCGACACGCGGCGGGTGGAGATCGAGGCGGCACAGGAACTGCAAAAGCTCCCGCAGGTGTCCGGGAGCGCAGGCGACATTTATCTGTCCCCCGGTTTACGGAAGGCCCTCGACGCGGCGGAAGCCGAAGCGAAGGCTCTGCGCGACGATTACATCTCGACTGAACATCTGCTTCTGGCGCTCGCGGCTGACAGGAACTCATGCGGCCGGATACTCCGGGATAACGGCGCGACGAGGGAGGCGCTTCTGAAAGCCCTGCGCGACATCCGCGGCACGGCGAGGGTTACCAGCCAGAATCCGGAGGACACGTACCAGGCGCTGCGCAAGTTCGGACGGGACCTGACGCAGGAGGCGAGGGCAGGCAAGCTTGATCCTGTCATAGGCCGCGACGAGGAGATCAGGCGCGTGATGCAGGTGCTGTCGCGGCGGACCAAAAATAATCCGGTGCTGATAGGCGAGCCTGGTACAGGCAAGACGGCCATAGTCGAGGGGCTGGCAAGGCGGATCGTCGCGGGGGACGTGCCGGAGGGGCTGAAGGATAAGACGATCATCGCGCTGGACCTTGGGGCGCTGGTGGCAGGGACGAAGTTCAGGGGCGAGTTCGAGGACCGGATGAAGGCGGTCCTGCGGGAAGTGGCCGCCTCCGGAGGTCAGATAATCCTGTTCATAGACGAGCTTCACATGCTGGTCGGGGCCGGCAAGGCTGAGGGTTCGGCCGACGCGGCCAATATGCTGAAGCCGGCGCTGGCCAGGGGCGAGCTGAGGTGCATAGGCGCCACGACGCTGGACGAATACCGCAAGCATATAGAGAAGGACGCTGCGCTGGAGAGGCGCTTCCAGCCGGTATACGTCGGCGAGCCGACGGTCGAGGATACCATAGCCATCCTGAGGGGACTGAAGGAAAGGTACGAAGTTCATCACGGCGTCAGGATATCCGACTCGGCCCTGGTCGCCGCCGCCACGCTTTCCAACCGCTACATAAGCGACAGGTTCCTGCCGGACAAGGCGATAGACCTCGTGGATGAAGCCGCCGCCGCGCTCCGCATGGAAATAGACAGCATGCCCAAGGAGATAGACTCGCTGCACAGGAAAATAACCCAGATGGAGATCGAACGGCAGGCGCTGAAAAACGAGAAAGACAACGCCTCGAAGGAACGGCTGGCGAAGCTTGAGAAGGAGCTGGCGGACCTGAAGGAAAAGGAATCCGCCATGAAGGCCCGCTGGGAACAGGAGAAGAAGCACATAGCCAGGATACGCGAGCTGAAGGAGACGATAGATTCGCTGCGGACCGAGGAGGAGAGGGCCACGCGCGAGGGGCGGCTGGAAAGGGCCGCCGAGATCAGATACGGGCGGATTCCCGCCGCCGAGAAGGAAATCGCCGCCGAACAGAAAGCGCTGAAGGAGATCCAGAAGGACGGCGCTCTGCTGAGTGAGGAAGTGGGCGAGGAGAACATAGCGGAGGTCGTCTCGCGCTGGACCGGGATACCGGTGGCCAGGATGCTGGAAGGGGAGCGCGAACGGCTGCTGAAGATGGAGCAGCGGCTGGCCGCGCGGGTCGTGGGCCAGGATGAGGCCATATCGTCCGTGTCGAATGCCGTCCGCAGGGCGCGCAGCGGTCTTGCCGATCCCCGCAGGCCTCTGGGCTCATTCATATTCCTCGGGCCGACCGGAGTCGGGAAAACGGAGCTGGCCAGAGCGCTGGCCGAATTCCTGTTCGATTCCGAACAGGCGATGGTCCGGGTGGACATGTCCGAATATATGGAGAAGCATTCGGTCTCGCGCCTGATCGGGGCACCGCCGGGCTATGTGGGTTACGAGGAGGGCGGGGCGCTTACTGAGGCTGTCCGCCGCAGACCCTATTCGGTCGTCCTGTTCGACGAGATCGAAAAGGCCCATCCGGAGGTCTTCAACGTCCTGCTGCAGATACTCGACGACGGCCGCCTCACAGACGGCCAGGGGCGCACGGTGGACTTCAGGAACACGCTTATAATAATGACCAGCAACCTTGGTTCTCACGCCTTGGCCGACGCCACGACCGAAAGGGAACTTGTCGCTGCCAGGGAGACGGTGCTGGAAGCCTGCAGGAGGCATTTCAGACCCGAGTTCCTCAACAGGATAGATGAGATTATCGTCTTCAACCGCCTGGGCGAGAGGGAGATCGGGAAGATCGTGGACATACAGACCGCCAAGGTGACAGAGCAGCTTGCAGCCAGGGGGATAAAGCTGGAGCTCGCCACGTCGGCGAAGAAGTTGCTCGCCAGGGCCGGATTCGATCCGGTCTACGGGGCAAGGCCGCTGAAGCGCGCCATTCAGAAGAAGCTCGTGGACCCGCTTGCCGCCGCGGTGCTCGCCGGCCGGTACAAGGAAGGCGACGCCGTGAGGGCGGAGGCCGATGGGGAGACGATCGTCCTGAGGTAATCGCTTGCCGCCCCTTGTGTAGGCGTCGCACGACGTTAGAATTCCCGTCGTGGAGACGAACGGTGAAAAGCATCTGCGCGTACCGCCAGAGCTGGCCGGGGAGAGGGCCGACAAGATACTCTGCCGCCTGATACCCGGTCTCGGACGCCGGGCCGCCGCCAGGCTGTTCAGCCGGGGGCTGGTCCTCGCCGGCGATCGCAGGATACGCGGCGGCGAAACGCTCGACGCCGGCCAGATCCTGATTTGTCCCGGGGTGTCCGGCGGGGCTATAGAAGAGGTCAAGAG